>CAYGYC010000160.1:0-9780 GCA_964353755.1 uncultured archaeon
TACAAAGCCATGTTTGCCTGAAGAATTTCAAAACACATTAATAAAACAAAAATACCAGATAGTTGGAAGGCATTCTGGGGTGAAGGCGTGCCGTTGGCTGCGAAAGGCGCTAACCGGAGAAGAAGTATGTTATAAACAGAAATTTTATGGAATCCAATCCCATAGATGCCTTCAGATGACGCCAGCTATTGGCTTCTGTACGAACCATTGTGTGCATTGTTGGCGGGTTGAACCCCAAGATATCGATATTCAGTGGGATGAATTACTCTTAGAAAAATTGGTAGATCCGGATCCCCCAGAGAAAATTATAGAGGGCTGTTTCCAGGCACAGAAGCGGATACTCAGCGGTTATAAGCCTACAAGTCATAAAAAAGTCACTTGGCAGAAATGGAATGAAGCTTTAGAACCAACACAAGTTGCAATTAGTCTCTCTGGGGAACCCACGCTTTATCCCTACATCAATGACCTTATTGAGGCATTTAATGCTCGCAACATGACGACTTTTCTCGTCTCAAATGGTACTCGGCCAAAAGTCATCGAAAACCTTTCTAAACCGACGATGCTCTATATTTCCATATACGGACCGGATAAGCCAACCTATTTACGAGTAGCCCGTCCTATTGAATCACAGAATTGGGAGAACCTAAATAAAAGTCTAGAATTAATGAATAGTTTTAATTCCAATACGGTTTTGCGATTAACATTAATTAATGAGCTGAATCTTTTACATCCTGAAGGTTATGCAAAATTGATTGAAAAAGCGAATCCTATGTTCATCGAAGCCAAGGCATTTGTTTATGTGGGTTATAGCCGTTCTAGATTACAATTCCACCATATGCCACAATTTCCACAAATTCAGGACTTTGCCAAACAATTAGCCACGATTACAGGTTATCAAATCCTTGATGAAGCAGAGGCAAGTCGCGTAGTTCTTTTATCCCGGTTAAATAAAAAAATAAATATTGCCAAAAAATAATTATAAAAGGCTCTAAAAAGTGAATAGAGAGTAAGATTGTTAGAAGTGAATGAATTGTTCCAAGAAATTTTTGAAAAATTAAAGCAACAATTGGATTTAGATGATGACCTCCGAGAAACTATATTAAAGGCGAGTCGGAATTCGGTGAGGTTCTCACAAGAAGCAGTACGGGCAATTCACAGAGATGAGTTTGAAAAAGCCAAAGATAAACTGAAAGAAGCAAAAAATTTAATTCACGACATGGATAGCCAAATTAAAGATACCTGTCCTCAACTTTATTACAAGGGTCATGTCGCAGTGATGTTTCAAGAATTTGTGGAGGCAGCGCTCTTTTTAAATCTAATTGAAGGATTACCTGATATTCCAGGCCCTGAAGAACTTCAGGTGTCAAATTATGATTATTTACAAGGGTTGGGAGATCTAATAGGTGAAATAAGGCGTTACTCATTAAATGCCATACGCAAGGAGGACTTTCCCAAAGCAGAGAAATGTTTGACCTATATGGAAGAAATTTATGATATGTTACTCACTTTAGATTATCCGGAAGGATTAATTCCTGGAGTTCGGCGAAAAGTAGATGTGGCCCGGAGTCTTATTGAAAAAACCCGTAGTGAACTGGCTTATTTTCAACATGGAAATAGAGTGGTCACTAATATCAATAGATTATTAGAGAAATTAAAAAATACAAATACAAATGAAGGTTGAAGATAAAATGGAACCCTGGGAAAAAATAGTTTCAGTCGAGAAGGATTTAGTTGCAGCTAATCAGGAATTAGCCGATGAAAATAAAAATTATTTCAAAAATAAGGGTATTCGTGCGATAGAAGTCTTGGGAAATATCGGATCGGGAAAAACCAGTCTAATCGCAAAACTCATCGAGCAACTTAAAAAGAAATATCATATTTCAGTCATAAATGGCGATATTGCGGGCGATCCTGCGGATATAGCGCGATTAGGAGTGCAAACCATCCAAATAAATACCGGGGGGGAATGCCATCTCGATGCTAAATATATTCGTCCCTTTGTCGATAAATTACCCCGCGATACTAATCTCTGTTTTATCGAAAATGTGGGCAATTTAATCTGTCCCTTTGAATTTCCACTCGGATGTGAGCATCGGGTGGTGGTGGTGGATATTACTTCAGGACCATTTATTGTGAGAAAGCATCCGGTGACATTTCGGATCGCCACCGTTGCGGTAATAAATAAGGTAGATTTGCAAAAACTCATTGACTTCGACCCGAAAAAACTAGCAGAGGATTGTAAAGCAATCAATCCAAAAGCTTCAGTAGTTTTAACGAGTACTAAGACAGGAGAAGGCATCAAAGACTTAATCAAGGCGCTTAACCTTTAGATTTCCGGAGAATACAAAGTAAATGATGGCGGTATCGATAAAATTTTTTGCCTCTTTGGCAGAAAAATGTGGCGAAAAGGAGACCATAATTTCGTTAAAAGAAGAAAGTACAATCTCGGATCTGCTCAAGAAATTGAGCCAAAAATACGGAAAATCATTTCAGGAAACGGTCTTCCAGCCAAATGGAAATATTAAAAAAGCTTATAAAATTCTTTTGAATGAAACCGGTATATTGGAACAGAGTATGACTAATATCAAACTTAAGAATAAGGATATTATTGCTATTTTACCTCCTATTGGTGGGGGTCATCAATAATACGGCCCCTTAAATAATTTTGGGAGGCAGATATTAATTGCACATTATAGAATTTTCCTAATTCGCATTCCTCTTTAAGAATCACGGGTTTATAATGGGGCGTACGAGCAATTACCCCGCTTTTTTTTCCGCGAGAAATAGTTAATACACGCTGTGTAGCATATGTTTTGACATAATTTACGTTCTGATTTTGGGCGATTTCATCGCATAATTCAGACAAAGTCGTAGAACGTTCTTTAATCACTTGTGTTGGAAGGGGTTTCATTTCTGCAGCACGGGTTTTAGGTCGTGCACCAAATTTTGAAATATTGACAATATCTGGTTGAATTTGTTTGACAATTGAAATAGTATCCTCAAATTGCTCAGCAGTTTCTGAAGGAAAGCCCACAATGATATCAATTGAAAGAGCTATGTTGAGTTCTTGTCTCCATTTTGCTAAAACATTCTGTATTTCTGCAATTGTGTATTGCCGATTCATTTTTTTCAGGATCTCGTCGTTACCTGATTGGATGGGGACATGCAAGAACTTATAGATTCTGGGATGATGAAAAACCTGGAATAGTGGATCATTGATATCGAGGAGACTTCTCGGATTGGTCATGCCCACTCGAACATTAAATTCAGCCGGTATCTGCACAATTTTGGCTAATAAAGCTGGGAGCGATGTATCTAAATCTCGCCCATAGCATCCTGTATCTTGGGCTGTAAGCCATATTTCCCTACACCCTTTATTTAAATCGATCTGGATTTCTTTCAGAATTTCCTCTACAGGATAGGAAAATAAGTGCCCCATAGCGTGTTTTGTAATACAATAACTGCAATTATTTAAACAACCCTGGGCAATTTGCACTTTGGCAATTACCGGATTATCAAATTTTCGTGGTAGACACAGTTTTGGTTCTTGATGCTGCCCAATTTGAATGAATTGTTTGCCCTGCATTGTCGATTGAACGGCGTTCAAAATATTGGTAATAAAATGAGAACCAAGCAAGCTTATATTAGGATGGATTTGCAATATTTTTTCCGATAAGGCTTCGGGCATGCACCCTGTTATCAGTAGGCGCTTATTCGGAATTTTAGAATATTTTTTTATGAGACTTAGGATTCGCGCTTCGGTATTCGTTTTAACGATACACGAATTCAAAATAATTAGTTCACAGTCTTTGAGGGCGGGAACGAACTGATATTTATTTTCTAATAAAATTCCTTGCATAATTTCTGAAGAGGCTTGGTTAAAACTGCAACCGAAGGTTTCTAGGAATATCTTAGCAGACATTTTCTCTACTCGTGCAGACTAGCATTTATTTTAAGTCTTAAAACTAAAACTATTTAATTAATGAGATATGCCTTAAAAATTTTTTATTTCGCCGATTCGCGTTATGAAGGATTTCAACGGCAGACTGAGAAAATTACTATCGAAGGACAGTTGATTCAAGCCTTTCTGGATTCAGGATTAATTGAAGATATAGATTCGGCAGGATATGAAGCTGCAGGGAGGACAGATAGGGGAGTTCATGCGCTAGGACAAGTGGTTGCTATCACGACCTCCAATAAACTTATCATTCCTGCCATAAATTCATTTTTGCCAGAGGATATAATCATCTGGTCCATGGCGCAGGTCAAGGATCAATTTACGCCGAGATATGAGGCGCTTTCCCGGTACTATCGCTATTATACGTTCTATTCGGGTGAAGATCTTGAATTAATGAGAACGGGCGCTAAAATGCTAGAGGGAATCCATGATTTCAAATTATTTGCTAAAATTAAATCCCAAAAAAGTTCCATTCGTGAGATTCATCAAATCATAATTGAAAAGAAAGAACCATTCCTCATTTTCCATGTGATCGCAAATTCCTTTTTGTGGCATATGGCGCGCCGAATAGTAGATTGCCTCCTGAAAATTGGACAATTACAATGGCAACTTGAAGATGTACAAAATCTTTTAAATTTGACCCCAAAACCGAATGTTCAGACCAGATCTCGATCGACAGCTGGTCCCGGAGCACTCATTTTATGGGATGTAGAATATCCGTTTCAATTTCAAATAGATATAAAGAGTTTAGAGAAAGTGAAAAAGGCAGTACAGAATTATCTGGCAGAATTTTCTTTAAAAAATTATTATGTTCACCAATTTTATGACTTTTTTGATTCCATTAAGGAGAAATAACGATAATTTAACGATAATATAGAAATATAGATATTGATAGACCAAATTAGAGCAATCGCTAAAAGATTAAGGAGATATCCTCCAATTAAACCCAAATATATCCATGCTGGGTATTTTACATTTCTAAGAGGAGTTATTTTTGTACCATCTAAATAATAAATCAGAAATCCACAGGAACTAATAGTTAAAAGAATACATACAATAAATAACCCATTTCTATAAGCAACATCTATTTTAGGTACAAAAAATGAAAGAAATAGAATAATTATCCTTTCCATCAGAAGGAAAAAAAAATGTACCACGCCAATAATGAATTTCCAATTGATAAAAGTCTTCACATTCCTATATTTTTAGGGATAATTAGTTTTAATTTATACTAAAGTACCCAATTTAGTACTCGCTACTATAGCTATCCCTAAACTAATAAGAACAAATGAGAGTGCCCACCAGGCAATTTTTTTAAAGGAATCGTTTGTTTTGAACCTTTAATCTCCTTCGTTTTCTGTTTTGTAAGAACGTATGACATAATTATTAGCAAAACCCATTTGGTCCCTATAATTATGTTTAAACAGTCTCGCATACGTGAAGAAATTATAGAAGAGTAAATGATTAGTGGAAAAACATAAAGACAGGCAAATAGAATATATATAAATATTAGAGAAATGTAAAGTTTTTCTGAAAAAAGAATAGATTTTGCGTTTTTATGATTTTTTTTAGAGGAAGGATGTTCGAACATGCCGAATTTATTCCAATATTCATTTAATCGTTCAATTCCAACACCAATAAAGGCATCTCCCGCTATTATATTAAAAAATAAAAAAGAAACAACCAGTGAATCGGTTGATAAAAAAAGTGGTTGGCTTAAATAATAGAGCCCCACTACGCAACTAGAAAATGCCAATATGAGATACCAAACCTGAAATTTTGAAAAATCTTTCTCTGAAATGGTTTGATCTAAAACATAGTTCCATAAGAAATAGAATTCAAAGAAGGAGGTGAAACTTACAATTATTAAATTAATTCCTAATAGAAATTCGATTTTAGGCACTAGCGGTCCCGTTAAAACATAGAAATTGAGATAAAGACTACCAAAAATCAATAAAAATCCATAAAAAATGGCTTTTGAGAAAGCTAATAATTGGAGAATTACCATATTTTTTCTTAAGATATATGGAATAAGGATTGAGAAAAGCATGGAAATAACTAATATGCCAATTGAAAAATACACCAGTGTATCTATTAATCTTGTAAATTCGCTAAGATTAAGGAAATAAATTAAGATAAAGAGTATAAGAAAATAACTTCCTAAAATTAAATACCAGCCTTTTAAGAGAAGGATCCTATATTTTAGATTTTTTCTTTTTCCGGATTCTATCATTTTCCTTCCTTAAATTATTTAATCCTTATAAGTTCTTGTGAATCTTGCGCTTAACCATAACCTTTTATTTATTATTATTTATTAAGATATTCCTCTTCATTATATGCTGGTCAATTCTGATATCATTTTAACATTTAGAATTTATATACCATTTAAATTAGGCTGCTGCTAGAATTAAACCGACCGCAATAAATACAAATCCCATCAAAAGCCAAGTTACCGATCGGTTTTTATCCCGTTGTACATAATTAAAAAGTATAGGACTTATAATACCAAGACCTTTACCATATAGGTCATCTATTGTAGAATCAGAAGTGAATTCTGGAGCAAATCCCGGGAATCCTAGTATGGGATCTCCATCCTTAAGAATCTTATACACAAGGCTCATGGCCATTCCAGCAGGTATATCAAAAAATGTTCCCGGTGAAAGCGGCGCCCAATATAACAATCCAATATGAACTAATCCTAGCCCGAAACCTTTTGTAAGAGCTCTACCTGCCATTATAGAAAAAGCTCCAAAGAGTATCATTGCTAGAGTTGTTCCAATTAGGACATACCCATAAATCGGATAACTCAAAAATGTTATTGCAGCCATACTAAAAGCACCCATTGTAAAGGCAATCATCCTTCCTAAATTATAAGAAGTATCATCTATTTCAGAATTTTGACTATGTAATTGAAAATTATTTGTCGCTATTTCAGTATAGATACTTGCTTTTGTTTCTGTATAACTCCTAGGGGCTTCAGGATCAATTGGTATTCCAAAAGAAAAAAGATATTCACATTTTTTTAAATTATATGAATATGCAGTTTTAAGACATGGAATCCTAAGATCGATGAAAGATGAATACTTGAATTCAATAGTTATTTCTAATCGGGTAGTTGCCTCAGGATAAGTAAGTTCAAACCATAAAGGGCCAATTACCAGTGTTAACGGATAATCTACAATTAAAGTAAGGGTGAAAAGAAAAATTATTAGTATTAGAAAGCCTATAAGCGTCAACAAGAGGGCAATCGCCAACATTATAAAGACATAGACCAAAATAATCACTTTTATTATTGCCAATACAATGGCTTCGAAGAGGGGGCCGAGCCAGGTGATCCCGATAATAATGAGCGCTTCCACGAGAGCCACTAGAAACAGGAAGGGGAGGACGATGCCAAACGTGCAGATGATGATAAAGGCGCTGATCAACCAATCGACAAAGCCTTTCGGGGTAGCGCCTGTGGGCCCATTCCCCATCGCCTGCGCATCAAAGTAGATTTGGGCGAGAATATCGGTTGCCAGTCCAAGGCATTCGACTTCGCCTACCTCATCGCAAGAGAAATACGAGTAAGTCAGGACGCCCGTTTCATTCTTTAAGACGTAATTCAGGATGGCGAGCGCCTCTGGGATCGTCACATAGTCGCCTTCTGCTAACCCTTTGATAATCAACCCTTCAATATACTCACTGACCGTCTCCGCATCCGGATCGATCCCATAGAAGGCCGCCTCCATCGTACTTGCCGATCCTTCTCCCAGCTCAGGGGGTCTAGCACTGGTATCCCCGCTCGCTAACTTGGCATGGAGTTCGGTACGGAGAAAAATGCTGACCGGAACCAGGATAACATTCACGCCTGCGGTGAAGGGGCTTCCGGCGTCTTTAACCCCCAGGATAAGCAGGGTGAAGCGTTCGAGGGCCGGGTAGTGCCCCTGGAAAAAGCTCCCCTCCGAGTAAATGGCAAGGGTGTTCACGCGCTTCATACCCACCGTTTCCACCCGAAAGGTGACCCAATAGCCCGCTGAATTTTTGAGTTGAACCACGGGGCTAGGGCGGGAATCCGTTCCATTTCCCACGCTATAGGCATAGGACATATCAAGGAGTTTATTATCCCACAACCAGGAAATCCACCACAATTCCACTCTAATCTCCGTTACCGTATCTTGGTCAGAGATATCAAAATAGTAGGCATAATTAAAGCTGGCAGTCTTCTTCACCCCGCCCCCATCTTTGCTGCCCCATTGGTGTTGCGTCGTAATCGCCTGATCTTCCACTTTGACGACCACTGCCAACAAGGGCGTGATCCAGGCTTTCGCATCATGCCCTTCCAGCACGGTAATTTTCACGACGAGGTTATAGAGCGGATCGCGATCTGACGGATCGGGGGCACCATCGCCATCGGTATCTGGGGAGAACGGGTTCGTGTGAGTTCGGTACATTTCGGTGCTCTATAAAGGTGAAAATTTAGTGGAACGTTATTTGAATGCCCTGAACATACTCAACTCGAATATAAAGTTTGGGTTAAATGCAAGATCTTTTTTTAGATTTCAAGCCCATTCCGATTACCCACGTAAATTGGCAAAGATTATTTAATCGTCTCCCTCAAACGATACATTAATTACGTCGGTTATTTTCTCAATTACTGTTCAATACAAATCCATAATAGCATCCAAGAAATACAATGACCAATTAAAAAAATTAGTAAAGTAATAGATATAGAGAAATCAATAGTCCAGCTTAGGATAATCCCCGAGAGACAAAACAAATATCCTAAAAATGAGAAAATAACTATCTTGCTCCCTGCCATTGTCTCGGTTACAGGGAGTAGCTTTATATTAAATTTATGAAGAATTATAAGCGCACCATAACAAATAGTTAGAAGAATACATCCCACAAATACCCCAAATTGGGGATAAGAAGTTGTGACAATAAATATAGAAAAAGGAATAAATGGAATCATTATCCATAATAATAGAAGGAAAGAAAAATTGATTGCTCCAATAAAATATCTTCTCCTGCTAAAAGATTTCCTATCCATATAACAACCTTCTTATAAATAGAATAAACATAGATAAAGATTCATTTATTATAAAGAACCAGATAAAGCCTTCATTACTATAGCTATCCCTAAACTAATAAGAACAAATGAGAGTGCCCACCAGGCAATTTTTTTAAAGGAATCATTCTGGACAAAAAGATTATAGAAAATGCAACCCAAGATACCCACCATAAAACTTGTCACCGCATAATCTGGGTCAGAAGGGTATTCTGGAAAAAAAGCCCTCTGAACAGCCCAACCTGCGAAAAGGGTTATAGGGAGCCAAATTGCACTATCTACGATAACGTTTCCCCGGATAACGGGTGCAGTCAGTGCCAATCCCGCTTGCAATATGCCATAGCCAAAACCTAATAAATAATCTTTTTTATTCTCCGTTGATAATTGCTCATTATTAAAGATTTTGGCAGCATAAATATCTACAATAATAATACATATAATATAATTAATAATCGAATATACACCCGCGCAACAGATCATAATAGAAATAAATAATAGTTGAAGAACTAAGGCTTCAATTAACCCTCTAAAATAATACTCCTCTGAGATTTCTCTGAGAGAAGTTTGACTTTGACTTTCTGAATTTTTTAAATTGGAGTGAATTTGAGCGTCAGATTCCTCAGGTAAGGTTTCTGAAATTTCTATTTCATTTTCTACTGGTAATCCATTAGAAAAAATAAGGGCGAAGAGTTGTTGATTGTCCTTATAAATCGCCAGTTTAATACACGGGAATGTCAAATCGATAAATGAGGAATAGACGAAAATTAAAGAT
>CAYGYC010000161.1:0-9779 GCA_964353755.1 uncultured archaeon
GCAATTTTTCTTGCCTTTAAATCATCAAAAATACAGCCATTACCAGTTTTTAGGGCTAAAGATAAAACAGATGTCTCGCCCTTACCTAAATTTAAATCCTCCACGAATAGGTTCTTATCTTTTTCGCTAATTTCTATAATAGATATACAAGGAAGTTGTAAGTCCCTAAATTCATCTTTTACTTCAACAGGAACTAGAACTTTTTTGTATAACTTACATAAAAGATCAATTCGACCAAGCTGATTTAAGGCAATAAGACAGGATGTATTAACTACAACAGTTTCAGGCATTTTCAAGTTCCTTATTTAAGTCCATATCCTCATAACGAATTGGCGGTACTCCCCGGTGAAGTAAAATCTCGGAAAATGCCCTAGTTGAATATCCGGCAATTTCAGCTGCTTTTCCAAGAGAAACTATTCCTTCTTCTAAAAGCTTTATAGCCAATAATATTTTCAACTCATCCTCTGACACATTAATATCAGGAATTTCTATACTGATTTTCATTAAAGGTGCCTCAATCACTTCTATATATATAAAAAATCCATCCATCTTAATATTTCTTCTGATGAGTTATTTAATTTCCCAAATATTTAGTCATAAAAATGAGGAAAAACAATAATATGAATGGTCCAAATGCAAATTTTTTAAAAGGTAGGATATAAATTAAATAATCTAAAATTTATAGATATATACAGAAGCAATCTCTTGCAAAAATCTCTATTAAAAGAGGTTTTTTATTAGAAGAATGGGCGAATTAATTGAGTGAGGAACGCATCAATCTCTTACATAATTCCAATAGTCCTATTTCATTCCGAATTGGTATTTTCTCTTCTATTTCATATTCACCCGGCTTTTCTTATTCTAATCCGCTATGAAAAAAGCGAACCATTCTCCTTATTTTGATTAGTAAAATTTTAAATGGCAAATGAGAAGGTTAAGTTAAACTCACATAACAATTTGAGGTAAGAAAATTGGCAGAAAAAGTGCAAGTTGCGCTAGTGAAAGGAGAAAAAATACGAGATCAAATACCGATGTATGATTCTGTGAAAGTGGTAAAGGAAGCGCTAGATTTAATTGGTGGCATGGAATCGCTGGTGAAAAAGGATGACTATGTCGTGCTTAAGCCTAATTATGGGGTTCCGATTCCGCAGAAACACTATGCCGTCCCCCTCTCAACGTCCCCGGGTGTTCTAGAAGGGATAGTACTGGAGGCACAAAAGGCTGGAGCCCGAAAGGTAGGGATTGCAGAAGGCTTACCGCGAACCGGAATGGTTCGGAGCAAAAACATGATGAAAAAGAATGAACAAACCTATAATATGGTTTATACGGCAACGGGCGGGATGCTGCTCAAAGAAAAGTATCCCGACTTTGTGGAACATCGATTTATGGAACTTGAACCGAAAACGAAAATGGTACTCCCGGATGCGATCGTTCTAAAAGAATTTGAGATGTGGAAGGCCTTCTTAGACTGCGACCTCTTTGTTAATGTCCCAATTATGAAAACGCATTTTATCACAGGATGCGCCACATTAGCCATTAAGAATTTACATGGAATCGTTGGCGATTATATGCATCTCGCACATAGAGAAGATTTCTGGATGGCAAAGGTAGATATAGCGAAATGGCTCGTTGATAATAATAAATGGCGCCTTACAGTAATCGATGGACTGGCTGCTCTCGAAGGGAACGGTCCAGGACCAATGGGTAAAATGATTGATACGGGTGTTATTGTTGCGAGCAAAGATTTTGTGGCAGCAGATACCGTTGCCATGGAAGTGATGGGATTAAATGCCTTAGAACAGCCAGGCGATACGTTAGCAGCGTGGCGAGGGTTAGGAACTGTGGATCTCAATAAAATAGATGTGATAGGAGCTAAAATCGAAGACGTGAGAAAACATTTCCTGCGCCCCAATATTAACATCCTAGGTCGCTGGCCAAATATGGAAGTCATTGTAGGTGGCGTTTGTGATCATTGTAAGGGGTGGCTTGCGATGGAAGTTGATTCCTTCATCAAATCTATCCAACGAAAAGCGGAAAAAACCTTAGATAAGGCGAAAGACTTACCAGAAGAATTGGTTAAAGCACTAACCGAATTTGCAGAAGAACCGTTACTATTAAACCTTAATCCCGATAAAACGCTCAAGATCGTGGAAAAAAATATTCCGCCCGAGTCCGAAGATAAAAAACAAGACAAAAATAGAAAATTACTACTCGAATTGGTGGATCATCTGAAAGTGCTTACCGTCAAAACCCAAATTTTCATCGGCGATGAACCGCCTATGCCCCCCCAATTTGCAGAACGAGTAATTTTCGTGGGGGATTGCTGTATCGGATCTGCTCGTAAAATTAAGCAATTACGTGCCATACAGACACATCCGGAAGGGCAATGGTCTGAAAAGCGATGGATAATCTTCAACGGTTGCCCGCCAATGGATGCCTTTGAATTTCCATCCTATCTCCGAACCTAATTCTTTCTTTTTTTGTTTTTTAAGTTTATTCTAAGAAAAAACGCCCGAAATAATTGAAATAAAATTGATCTACTGCCAAATCATCTATTTAGAAAATTATTTAGATAGGCAATTGCGTTTAAAAAAGGTTTTATTGAATTTTGAATATTATTTTTCAATGAATACTATTGATTTTCATATCCATTTTTGGGAAAAGAGGTTCATATCAAATGAATTCAAACAAATGCTGAATTATTTTGCCTCAATGATCAATTTAGAACAGTTTCCCAATACCAATTATACCCCAGAAACTTATTTAGCTGCAATTGAACCAGAAAAAGAAAAGGATCAAGATTTCGCGATAAAACATGCAATAATTTTTCCAGTTGATTACAGCTTTACGCCTCTGAAATTCAAAATCTCTTATGCGGAATATGTGGAATATATAATCAAGATTTGTGATGAGCATCAGGGATTCTTTCATTCGTTGGTAGGGCCCGATCCTCGCCACGGACCACAAGCGCTGGAGCTAATGGATTATGCTCTAGGACAATGTAATTTTAAAGGATTGATTCTCACGCCCTCTACAGGATTTTCTCTTGATGATCTCATACTGGAGAAAATGATCCTGAAAGCCGCAGAATACAAAGTACCTATCATAATTCATGATACCGCGGTCGTTCCTCGCCCTCTCATATTATTCAAGGAAATATATAGATTGGAAGAAATTTTTTCACAATTCGGCGATCAACAGTTTATTCTCTCCCCGTTCTCCCAAATGGATACCACGCTTATGAAAGTGGCGGTTCGCCATTCAACTCATATTATGGCGGACTTGACGGGCTTCGATTCTCAATTTATTAGTCGTAAAATGCCCGAAATGGTGATGACTCAGTTTTTAGGCATGCTAAAAGAAACCTTTAGCTCCCGCAAAATTATATTCGGATCGGATTGGCCCTGGTGGGAATCGACCACGCCTATTCACGAATGGGTTGCCTATATCCGCAAAATGAAAGTTCCGCTCCTTGTGAGACCTTTTGGGTTCCCCTCCCTCGAAGAAGAAGACAAAGAAAACATCTTAAGTCTGAATGCGCAACGAATTTTGAATCTTCAGTGATATTATGTCACATCAGTACATGCAGAAATTCTTTCAATCGTTTTCTCTAGAAATTGGGCATCCGTTAATGTAAGCTCAATGGCTTTTTTCGGGCATTTCAAAACACAACGTCCGCATCCACGGCACATAGTCTCATTTATTACCGCTTGCTCTTTGACTAAATGAATGGCATTAACGAAACAAACTTTAGTACAAGTGCCACATCCCACACACTGATTAGTGACCTTTACGACGACACCGGGCATTTTAGTATAATTGGCAGCAATCTGCGGCGACATATATTTTATTAACCCCGCTATACAACAACAAGGACAGCAATTACATATAGTTAGAAGTTTATTTCCCGGCTTCACACCGAGCCAGAGGGCATCCCCCTTGACATTACCAATAAAATGCACTAAACCTGCTTCTCTGCATTTCTTCAAATGTTCTAAAGCTTCAATTTTTGAAGCAGGTCGTCCAATCTTTGGATTAATTCCCATAGCGGCTTCTCCAAGAAATAGGCATCCCAGCTCGCTTGGATAATCCTTACATTTATTCGAATCGCGACAAATACAGAAATTCATAATCCAGCGATAATTCGCTTGTTCAACAAAATGTTCCACCACTTGGGATGGCAAGACGGTTTTTTCTTCAATATTTATTGATTTATCGATTTGAATAACTTGATCCCTGGGTAAGCAAACTAAGTGATCTCCTCTAAATGCGAATCTATCAATTAATTCACCAATTATCGGGAAATTCGTCAGTAGAGCTGCGAAATATCTTCTTCGATAGAAGATCTTGAGTAATCTCACAAACCACATTGGACGACCCATTTATCTCACAAACTCACTTGATTCTCTATTATTAATTATTTGAAAAATTATTCTTTTTGAATATATCAAATAATTCGAGCGCGGATCGGGCAGGCAGTTCTGTTCCAATCCCCCACCCGCCAGCATCGCCCGAACAATAATATAAGCCTTTTACAGGGGAAATCATCGAAGGGCGTTTCTTGCCTACTTGATCAATACTTTGGGCAATACCGGTCCCTGCACCCTCCTTTCCAAAACGGGTTTCTAGATGGCTGGTGGAAATAAAATCTTGAATGATGATATGATCTTCAATTTCCGGCCATAAAGTAGCAAAGGTGTTAATACACGTCCGTTCCCATTTTTTCTCATCCGCCTTTGTCCATTTAATCATACCCCCAAAGGCAGTAGGGGTCACGGCGTGGATATTTTGGCACCCTTCTGGGGCAAGCCCGGGATCATGATTGCTCAGCGGTACGATTAATAGAGCCGTTTTCTCAGGAACTCCAAGCTTGCCAAAGTCTAGCTCCGCAATCTTATCAGGAGTAGTCATTATCGCTTGAAGTTCATTATTTGTCTCCATTTTCGGGACATAAGTCAACATTTTTTGATCCGTAAGAATGGTATCTATTCCTAATTTTATGGAACAAACTTGACCGCCCCATTTCAAATTCGTTATATAATTTAAATATTCTTTCGTGAAGTATTTTTCGCCTACCAACTTAAAAACGGTCGTTTTGATGTCGGAATTCGCGATGACCATATCTGCCTCATAAAATTCATTATTCGATCCCGCTTCAATCCCCTTTACTTCATTATCCTCCACGACCACCCGTTTCACTCTGCCCTCTTTCCCCAAAAATATCTTGCCCCGATTTTCTCTAATGACATTACAGTAGGTTTCGGGGATGATACCTGTCCCTCCGCCTATGGGGTATCCCATGGACATGTTACGGGCATTGTCTCCAATACTGCGTAGAAATTCACCTGTGGAAGTGGTTTGGGGATCTGTCCCAAACATAACGCCCGCCTGCATGCTGTAAACTAGCTTATTCATGACACTTTTCTTGGGACCATAAAAGTCGTCAAGAAAGTTGATTAAAGGCATTTCATCGTATTTCCAGGTTTCTTCTATGGGGAGATTTTTCACAAACTCTGTGAAACTTTGCTTCTCTTCCGCAGCAGCACTTTTCTTCTTTTTCGTTTTAGTTAAACCAGAAAGCTCCATTCCCATTACATTGACTCGAGGACCTGGATTTTGTGTATAACTCCATTTGATGGTTTTGCCACACCGGGATACAATTTCCCCTAAGGGACCTTTATCGCATGTGGAAAAGATATGACACCCGACATCAAATTTCCAGGGTCTGCCTTTCTCATCAATTCGCTCATAGGAAGCACAGCGTCCTCCAAGGATGCTATCCCGTTCAAATAGATAAACCTGATGCGGCGGTTCTTTAGAAATCAAGGCACCTATTCCAGCGCCTCCAATTCCGCTACCAATAATTATGATTTTCATAGCACTCATCCAATTATTATAAATATTTATTACATTATTACTTAAATTTAAGAATTTAATCCATTTTTTTTGGGTGTTACGAATGTCCGAAATCCTGAAAGCCAAATTTGATATTACCCTGCCCGAAAAGCTCTGGATCGCCGTGCTCAGTAAAAAATATCCCGAGATCCTCTTTGAAATTTTATCCATTTTACCGACGGAAGAGATGATCGGCAATGCATTAATCAAAATTTCGGGGACCCATTTAGACCCGATTTTAGCGGAAATTCGGAAACATCCTTCTTCCATTGAACTCTATCTCATCTCCAATTCGGTAAATACTAAAATTATCAATGTAAAAACGAAGGATCCCTGGTTGCTTATTTCACTCATTAAAAGCGAAGTCATCTTAAAAATGCCTGTATTAGTGCAAAACGGATTAGCACACTGGGAAGTCCTTGCGCCGCATGAAAAAATTGCCAACCTTAATAAATTATTTGAAGCAAAGCAGATAAAATTTGAACTAAGAGGTATCGGAAAATATACCGAAAAGCCAAAACTTACAGAAAGACAATCTGAAATTCTAGATCAAGCAGTTAAATTAGGATATTATGAAATTCCGCGGAAAATTACACTTACTGAATTAGCCGAAAAATTATCTCTCGCCAAATCTACCATCTCAGGAATTTTGAGGCGAATTGATAAAAAGCTCATTCTCACCGAAAGAACATAAATTAAATAGATAAGTAATTCCAGATCTTGAGTTCGTAATAAAATCTAAAATCTTCCAAAATACCAATTTCTATTCCTTCCTTCTCCAAATTCTCTCCTTCCTTCAAATCACGTAATAAACATACATGTTCGTACGAAAAAGTATAACGCTGTTAATGCATAGTACTTATAGAGGTGAGTTAAAATGGTGAAAACCCGCCGGAAAATTATAGAAATAAATGAAAAATTATGCACGGGATGTGGCGAGTGTATTCCCGGATGTCCTGAACAGGCAATAGAACTGGTTGAAACACCGCAAGGGAAAAAAGCCCGATTAGTAAAGGATATTTATTGTGATGGGCTTGGAGCTTGTCTTGGTGCCTGCCCCAATGATGCAATTACTATTGAAGAGCAAGAAGCGGAGTTGTATGATGATAATGCCACTGTGGAACGAATCCGAGAAGTTGCCCCGGAGATGTTAGAGATTCACAACCAGCATATGGCTGAACATGCGCATGAACCAATCAGCAGCGCTTCACTTGAATCCCTACATAGCGGTCATTCTTGCCCATCTGCCCAGGTGCTACAATGGACTGATGTAGCAAGTAATTCCACCGAGCAAATCCCTCTGAAATCAGAATTACGTCAATGGCCCGTGCAACTTCATTTAGTTCCCCCCTCCGCCCCCTACTTCCAAAATGCAGACTTAATATTCGTGGCTGATTGCGTTCCATTTGCCTATCCCAACTTCCATCAGGAGTTTTTGAAAAATAAAGCCGTGGCGGTGTGCTGTCCAAAACTTGATGATACGAGTAATTATGTATCAAAAATTGCCCAAATCATTAAAACGGCAAACCCCAAAAGTATACAGGTTGTGCATATGACCGTTCCCTGTTGCTTTGGTCTTAAGTTATTGGTTGATGAAGCCGTCGAGCAAGCCGGAACTCAAATTCCTATTGAAGAAATCATTATTAGTATAAAAGGTGAGAAAAAATCCATCAGTGAAGCCACATGAAATTGTATATATTTTTCCAGGATCCTGTGGCAGAAAAATTTGTGGGAAATCTTCTCAATTACAACAAATTCTGTATTTCTTGTGACCCCTACTGTGACGATTGCCGTTTGAATTTTGGTACGCATGCCGACGATATCTTAGGGGTACATCAATTCCCCTTTGAACTCCCCACAATCATTGAGGAACCTGAAAAGTATCTTCCATCCACCATTCCCGAAGTAGATCTATTTCTAGTGCTCGGAATTCATCCTGATCTGCTTACGGGGCTCCCCTCACTAGCCCGTGAGTTTGGCGTGAAAGGAATGATTGTGCCTGTGGAGAATGGCAAGTGGGTACCCTTTGGACTTCAAAGACAAATAGAAACCGAATTGAAAACCTACAACATTCAATCCGCCTTCCCCAGGCCATTCTGTTCATTGGATAAGACCGGACAAAGGCATATCGACGAATTCATAGACTACTTTAAAGTTGGTAAGCCAATTGTCGAACTCGAAGTGCGCAATAATAAATTCATGAGCGGCAAAGTAATTCACACCTCCCCATGTGGCTGTATGTTCTACGTCGTCCGTCAGTTAATTCGATTCAATGAAACTTTAGATAAGATGGAGGAAAAAATTTCTAAGTATCATCATTCCTACCCCTGCAATGCCAGCATGAATATCGATCCCGTTCTTAAAGATACTCAGTTACATATTGGCGGCTATATTCATCGCTATGCCATCTATGATGCCGTTTTGCGTAGTGACAAAAAGCTTTTGAAAATTATGAGAAATTTTTGTAAGGTTCCTATCTTAAAGAAAGGATAGTCTTATGCTTTCACTGAGTCAGAACTTTCTCCGTGCGAGACGGTTCTTTTTCTATTTCAAAGGTTTTCCGTAAATGTGTTTGAAATTGGAGTTCAATCGAATAGGTCGATTCGGGATCGATGGAGAAAGTCCAGGTATATTCGGGTGGATCTTTTTTTGATGGTTCCGGATTCGCATTTGTAAAGCGTACCTCTTTTGTCTCCACGAGCTTTAATTCAAAATGCTCAATTTCATCATTGGAATCATTTTTAAAACTTATTTTACGTTTTATGACATCTTCGCGTTCCCGAATTTCAATTTCTTTTATGCGAGGATTAGGATATTCCGGGGGTTCCCGAGAAATCTTGTCCTTCCCTTTAATTAACTCAATAATCCGGTCGGTTATAAGAACTACTGGATCGGTTTGTAGTTCTGTTGAGAATTTATTTCCCTTCGATCCGACGGTTTTCGCATAGGTTGTCGGTAAATTATTCTCGAAAATTATGATATCCGATTGGGGAATTTGGGTCTGATTTATGTTTTGGAATAGATATTGAAAGGAAGGGGTATAATTATTAATATTATTTTCGACGGAACTAGGGGAATATGAAATTTCTAATTTCCGCTCTATTGCAAAGGGTACCTCTTTCAATTCAAACCATTTGATTCGTATATTATTACGAGAATACAAGCTTGCACGCATATTATTGCCTTCCATTATTTAATTAAACTTTTTACTCTGCGTAAATTCTGAAGCATTCTGGTTTTAGGCATCTCTGTTTGAACTGCCTGCTCGTTTTCGAAATCGCCAAGGAAACCTTCTTCCCCGACTTCCTGAATCAAATCAAACTCTGCAAATTCTAATTCCACATTTTCAAAAGTGAAATCTGAATTATTCATGACCATGATATAGCCTTCGATATTGGCCCGCTTCGTTTTTTCGTCAATATTAACATGGATAGTAGGTTTCCACTTGATGCGGGTATCTTCAATGAAATAATTAATCTGGAGGGTAATTTTACTTGGAACCTTTGCGTTAATTGAAACAGTAATCGTTCCGGACACATCCTCGTACCGTCGATAATATGCAGATTCACAGATTTGTATAATTTTTTCGCGATTCGTACCTCTCAAATCCGTGGATGTTAGAATAATAGTATCAGATGCCGTTTTTTCACGTTGAATGAAATTTTCAACAATTCTTTTGTCAGGGCGCCGTACATCCGTTTGAACTAATTCCACTTCGCCTACCAGTACATCAAGGATTTCCGCGGTCGTGGTATTCGGGTCAAAACTTGCGGGGACCTCACTGATCTCTAAGATGGTTTGTCCGGTATTGACTTCAATCACTTGAGATCGCGAGATCAAGCCACCCCCGCCAGAAAAAATTACAAATTTTTTGCAAGGAGGAT
>CAYGYC010000162.1:0-9763 GCA_964353755.1 uncultured archaeon
CTTTTGAATGTATGCAAAAGAATCTGATGCTTTTTTATCACCTTTCATCTCATATCCGAAGTAATCATCATTTTTCTTCCTTATTTCAAAATTCCATGCCGTATATACTAGATCGCCGATTTTTTCTTTCAAACTAGGAATCTCCATTCGAATTTAATTTAGAAAATCCTTCCTATAAGATAAAAACAGCATATTCAATCTAACCTCAATCATCCTAAGGTTCCACTGATAAAAGTTGTAAATAAATCCTGAAAGAACAGCATATTCAAACTAACCCAAATCACCCAATTCAAGGTGAAGGTTCCAATAACCCCGAGCATGTTCCGAAATTTATGCTCCGTATGGTTTCTAAGCACTACAATGATAGCCAGTCCAAGGATCCAAATATAGAGAAGATATTTAAAGGTATCATATAGCCACCCGATTGCTTCAATGACGCCTGCATTGATAAGGATTAAGTTAATTAGAAAGAGCCCGAGATAGTAGATAAAAGAGGGAATGATAACACACCACATAACTAATTTACTGGTATCTCCAGCTGGCTTATATTTGGTCAATTTAAGAAAGAGGTAGAGCTCAGAAACGAACCCCATTATAAAGGCAAATTCAAGGAGGATTCCGACCAAAGCTATAAGAAGAATAAAAATCAGGATAGTCGGGTAGCCACCAAGGAAATGGGTGATGAAAAAGTTAGTCAATAGCAACATACCTAATCCGATAAAGAGAAGAGCAGCTTTCCATTTCTTACGTTTTTCGCTTATTTTTTCAATAGCCGCGTTTGGATTATTTACTAAATCACTTAAGAACCCCATTCTTTATCACCACACCAAATTCATTATTGCATCTGCGTGATTAATCGTGAAAATGACAAATATCACGAATAAGGAGAGATAATAGGACCGGAGCGCGTTATAAACTGAGACATCCTTGAGCTGCGCCAAAAAATAATAAATTACAAGCGGGGCGATCCCAATGAAGACTGCGGCGAGGATCCCATAATAGACATAGTGGTAAATGAGTGGAAAAATATATTTCAGCCCTAAGCAAATGAGTGAGGCAATGAACATCAGAATGGCAAAGGGGAAGAGACCCCATGCAATAATTTGGGCGGTCCATTTGATGGATATTTGCTGTTTGAAAAGTCTGAGAAAGCCGAAGAGGAGCATACTTAGAAAGATCCAGGCTTTGAGGCAGAAGATAATATTTGAGATGAAAACCAACACGTATGCATTCTGCGGAAGATAATACCCAAACAATTGCCCACTTGTAAGGATTTCAAGGGGATAGGTGTAACTATAGTACTGAAAGCTTGAATAAAGCACATCCCCTACGAAGAGAAAAACGCCAGAGACCAGTAAGATACTCGAAATAAGGATAATAATAAGTGTTTCCAAGAGATTTATAGGCTTTGAAGCTATTTCTTGAATTACTTTTGATGGCTGATAAAGGAACCGAAAGTAATTTTTCACGGAATCGCTTTTTAAACTATTCGAGGATTTCATATAGCACTCTCCCTTGAGCTTGTGCGGGTAAATTCCACCCCATAATATGACAGATGGTAGGAACAATATCTACCTGATGCGGTATAATTGACAATTCGTACCCCGTACGCGTGATATTCGGGCCCATCCAAGCCATAATTACATCAGAACATGAAATTCCACCGTGAGAACCGATATTTCCAATGGGTAAAGCACCAAGACCAGGTAATCTAAAGCTAAGTATTGTATGTTCCCTTAAGGAAATGTAGATATGCCCCGTTCGATTAAGTAAGGTATCTAGGCAGTATGGATATCGGGACATATTTTCTCGTGGAACCACTACCGCGACATCGGGGTGTTGGCGTAATAGTTCGACGGCGCTAGCTTGCTGAGAAGAATTCGAAAGGAAAATGAATCCTGATCCGCCTTCCACATGAACATGGTTTTGGATGCCCGAATTTTGTAAATATCCTTCGATATCCACAAATTTATCAACAGTTTCCATGCCATGGTCACTCACAATAGCAAAGATGGTATTTTCAAACTGGCCCATAGCTTTGAGTTCCGTAAAAAGCAGCATGAATAAATTATCTAATTCGGCTAATTGGCGTTTAATGAACGCGGAATAATCTCCAATACCACCTGAGGCATGTCCTTGGACATCGGTCCAGGCTAGATTACAAAAGATAAAATCAGGATCATCCCGCTTTATGACCTCGATCAGGGCGTTGATTATCCAAGGATCCACGATATCCCCGTCACAATACGTAATGGGGGCTCCAACCTTGGTTGCATAGCCATTGGGCAGCGGAATGCCCGTTACAGGGGAGGTAAAAATTAAATCTGCGCCTTGAGCTAAGAGTGGGGGAAGGCGCCATTTCCCACTGATAAAGGCGGTTTTGATCGAGGGGTTCGCTTCAATAATAGTTTCTGCAAAACGATACTTGGGGTCAAGCAAAACACCAACGGTAGTTCCAGTCTCATTAATATATAATCCATTTCCTATCAGCCCTGTCTGGTTCGGAAAAGCCCCCGTGAGAATAGTGGTATGACCGTGTTGGGTCTCTGCAGCGACTACCCCCTGCGCATATTTATATTTCGAGCCATGCGCTATGATCTCAGAAAATAACTTCGGCATCATTTCTTCTGAGAGATAATCCGAATTGCCGGAATCAATACTTATCAAAATTACTCGGGGGGTAGTTCGCGGGACGGTGGGTGGAAATGATGATGTTGCAATAAAATTAATTGAAAAGCCGAAACTGATGAGAATTATAAGTATCAGCAAAACTGCTTTATCCGTTTTATTTCGCATTGGAGTTCCTCTGAGGTATTTTGCTCACTATACTTTGATGTATTGCCTATTTATGAATTCTGATCTCAAAAGTTGAATCAAAAATTTTGAAGGAGGATCATTCCTTTAGCTTTAAATGCTCTTATTTCCTAAAAACACTTTCCTATGACAATCGTGGGGGCGGTTCTATATTTTTCGAGAGCATTCTCATCAAGTTTCACGCCCCAACCATGACCCTTTGGGACTTTAGCGATTCCTTTCTCATAATCTAAGGGGGTCACGATGAGATCATCCTCGAGCATGACATGTCCGAATAGTTCGGGTGCATGTCCGAGGGAATTGAATTTGGCGGCAGCCAAGTGGATATGCATTGCAGAGGCAATTCCTAACGGCTGGTTATGGATAATAGTCCCCATCCCTCTCAGTTCGGCATACGCCATAGCTTTAAGTGCATTGGTTACTCCACCGGGACGTTCTGAGTTTATACCAAGCACACCGACAGCCTGTAATTCAACTAAGGTGATGAAATCCCGTATCGAAAAGCAACTTTCATGGGCCATTAAGGGCGTGGTCACATGTTTTTGAACATAAGCCATACCCAAATAGTTATCAGCCCGAACGGGCTGTTCCGCTACATCAATATTAAATCGTTCGATCGCTTTGATGGACTGAACTGCCTCTTGCGGCGTATAAGCTTGATTGTAATCTACACGTAAACGGACCGAATCACCCAAAGCTTCCCGGATGATTTCGGAAATTTTAATATCCTCACTAAGCCCTTTTCCAAGTTTATAGCGGAATGTGCGATACCCCACCTTATAGAACATTTTGGCCAGCATGTCTATAGTTTCCATATCGGCAAGCGGGATTAGCGCTGCCAGCGGTATCTCCTCCACCGTCCGTCCGCCCATAAATTCACAGGCGGGCTGCCCCGTGATCTGCCCCATCAAATCATAGCAGGTTAAATCTAATAGCCCTTTAGCAACCTCCTGGCGCGTGACATTATTATTCATTCTATAAAGCATGCGTTCAACATGAAAGGGATTTTCGCCAATAACATATTTTGATAACGCCTGTTTAATAATATCCAGTATTTGCTCGGGTGAAATGCCCGTTTCGGGAAGCCACACAAAAGCCTCACCTAACCCAAATGTTCCGTCTTCACAAAAAATTTTGCAAATAACAAAATCCTCTCCGGTCCATGATTCCTCTGCCGGAATGGCCATCCCTAAGCCACCGCTCTCTGCCATCGTTTTTTTTATCAATTCCTTGAACGGAACATGAACCGGGGTTAATTCAATGCCGACTATTGTGTAATTCACCTATAAATCACCAAGATTGGTTAATTCAATGTCAAAATAATTTAAATTAATTCCTCATCAAACGTTTTAGAAATAAACTTTAATTTTATTAATACTTCATCAGTCCCATAGATCGGTATTTTCCTTCGTTCGCTTATTGCGGCATGGAGCGCATCGAAAAAAGTTAGTTCGGAGTGTTTTGATCGGAGATAATCCGCAAATATAAAATCATCAAAGTGGATATATTCCTCTTTAATGTTATGTTCATCTAATTTCTTTTTCATTAAAGTTAAGGTTCGATTAATTTCAACTGAACTTTTTCCTCGAGAATATAAAACCGTGCGAACTTCGAAAATGGCAGAAGTAGTTACTCTCAATTCAACTTGTTCCGCTTTAGTTAATTTTAATGCGTTCTCAACTTGGGAATTATAACGGTCGGAAGGGCTTAATCCAAATAAAAAATCAGTTTCAATTAAATATTTATTCATGTTTTTTCTCCGCTACTGTTGATAAGAGAAACTTTTCTGTTTCTTCTCTTACTTTTCTATTCCACTTAATATCTCCTATTAACTTATCCAATTCTTTGTCTACATTTTCAGGAAGGGGGATTAAAACGATTTCTTCACCAACTGTTAAAAGATATATTTTTTGTCCAGGTTTTAGGGGGATAATCTTTCTAATTTCTTTTGAAATAACAATTCTGTAATTTTTATCAACTTCTACTATTGTCAATTTCGGTCCACTTCTAAATGCTTTTTACCATAATTGTAATATTTTAACCATAAATAAAGTATTTCAACCAGAATATAAATTTTTTTATTTTAAAAAAGGTCCTGTTCTTGAAGTTTTCTCAGCGGCAATTTTTTCAGGGGGACCTGTGGCAATAATTTCGCCGCCTTTAGGACCGCCTTCAGGTCCTAATTCGATAATCCAGTCCATGTAGCGTAATACGTCAATATCATGCTCAATGACTATCACGGTATTGCCTTGTTCGACTAGTTGATCAAGTAATTTTAATAATTTAGCTATGTCTGCGGCATGCAATCCTGTTGTTGGTTCATCTAGCACGTAAAGGGTCCCTCTTTTTTTTGACTTACCTAGCTCTTTAGCAAGTTTGATGCGCTGTGCCTCACCTCCACTCAAGGTGGTTGCTGGCTGTCCCAATTTTATATAGCTCATACCGATTTCATCTAAAATTTTCAAGTACCGCATAATAGTTTCATCATCACTAAATAATTCAAGCGCCTCATGGACGGAGAGATTCAAGATATCGTGGATAGTTTTTTCTTTATAGGTCACTTCAAGAATTTCTGGTAAATAACCAGTGCCGTTACATTCTTCGCATGGTAAATCGACGCTATTTAAAAAGGATATTTGGAGATCAATTGTTCCTTCGCCCTTACATTTCGGGCAGCGCCCTTTATCCGAATTGAATGAGAAATGCCCTGCGGTATATTTCCGCTTTTTAGCAAGGGGTTGTTTGGCAAATATATTCCGAACATTATCCCAAATTCCTATATAGCTTAAAGGATTCGATGTTTTTGTTCTGCCAATGGGGGATTGGGTCACCACGACTACATTGGAGATATGTTCTAATCCGGATATCTTTCCTTTGACGGATTGGACTTCTACTTCCTCTTCTTCCACTTCTTCGCCATTCTCATTTGAACTTTTCTTTGAAAAGAAATCTTTCAATAGCGGTACGAGCGTATCTGATACCAGAGAACTCTTTCCGCTTCCCGAAACCCCCGCAATTCCCACCATCAAACCTAAGGGTATCTCGACTTGAATATTTTTCAAATTATTGGTCTGGACCTCTGAAAGAATCAATTTAGGCTTGGAATCGGTTACTGCGCGTCTTTGATCTGCGTTTTTCTGTGGAAAGGGGAGTGTTCCGGCTAAATAGAGCCCGGTTAATGTTTTTTTCGCTTTCAGATCATTAACAGTCCCTTCGAATATAACTTCCCCGCCTTCAATACCAGGTCCTGGGCCCAGTTCAATCACATGATCTGCAATTGAAATAATACTCTTATCATGTTCGACAACAATGAGTGAATTACCTAATTCTTTTAATTCGCGTAATATAAATTCAAGATTTTTCTTTTCTATTTGATGCATTCCAAGCGTCGGTTCGTCCAGTACATAAATTAAACCATTTAATTCGGAATTCAACTGATTCATAAAACTCAATCGCTGGATTTCCCCCCCGCTAAGAGTGGGTATATTGCGATTTAAACTCAAATAGGATAATCCTATTAATCCAAATTTATTCAAACGCCTCAATATTTCCAATTCTATGGCTTTCCCCTCACTACTCTTAAATACTTCCGAGCCAATCCCCTCTTCTATGAAAACAATCAAGTCGTTTATAGTCAAAGATGCCACCTCGCCAATATGTTTTCCTCTAATAAAGGTATTCCTTGCCCTCTCGTTTATTCGATACCCTTCACATGCCGTACATGTGACCTTAGTCATATAATTCTTCTCAATTTTATCCCGTCTGTAGGAACTTACACTTTTCTCCATGGCTCGTTCTAAATGGGGAATAACTCCCTCGAATTTCGCTGCAATCGTTCCTTCGAATCGCCGCGACTTCCATTTTAGTTGTAATTCTTTATCCGTCCCATATAAGAAAATATCACGTATTTCCTGTGGAAGCTGATTAAAAGGAGTATTGATATCAAAATTCAGTGCATCGGCTAATCCAATCGCAAAATTCTTTAAATCGGCAAAAGCTCCACTGGCGGCCTTGAGAATCTTCAATATGCTCCAGTTAGAATCAGGAATTAGTTTTTCCTCCTCATAGACCATTTGATAGCCGCGCCCTTTGCATTCAAGGCACATCCCGGACGGTTCATTGAATGAAAAATGCTTTATTTCTAGATTCTCAACTTTCATGCCGCATTGATCACATTCTAACTTATCATCTACAGGAATTTTACAGATTGGACAGTTCTGGCGACCTTCCAAGGCATATAGCTGGCGTAGCATTGAATAAATGGTTGTATATGTTCCCACAGTACTTCGGGGATTGCTCAATCGCGCCGTTCGCTGTTCGATCCCAATAGTGGGTGCAAGCCCCTTTATTGCTGTAAAAGGTTTCTCTTTTTCAACCTTTGGTGGATAACCTACTGATTGCAGGTAACGACGCATCCCTTCTTGAAAAATAATATCAAAAGCAAGGCTTGATTTTCCCGATCCACTCACACCAGTGATGGCCACAATCTTATTCTTTGGAATTTTCACATTTATATTTTTTAAATTGTGGATTCGTGCTCCAACGACCTGAATTTCATCTATCATATGCATACCTTTCATATTTTTAGTTTATTTAGATTTTTGAAAGCGGTTTCCTCTAAATCAAAAATGTCCCATCCAATTTTTTCTAATTTTTCTAAATCCAGATAATTTAAGCAATCCTCCTTCCCCTCATTTACTCCCCTTTTGATTTCTTGGGCAAGTTGCGTCCAATTTTGAGCAGATTGGCGAATCCGGGCTAATTGTTCCTGCACTATAGTAATTTCTTCGGCTCGCCAGGGATGAGCACCTCCTGTAATTTCAGGATGCTCACTGACTTCTTCTAAGAAATTCCCAAATAGATTGCGGAAAAGGGCGCCGCCCGTCCCAAATTCTTCAATATAGCCATACATGAGACTTAAGGTGATGAAAGCCTTAGGAGATTTTTTTCCATCACGTTGTAAAGTTCCTTGCAGTTGTTCTTTCCAGGAGGAAATCGATTGGATAAACAACTTCATCCCTTGGAGCCCGATAAAATTCACGGAAGCAGCAAGCATATTTTTTACGGTTTGTTGAATTGCCAATTTGATTGCTGCCGCGAGCGGTGGCCTTTTGGGTTTTTTTGTTAAGATGTAGTGCACATTTCGAGGCGGGAACCACGGATCCTCTTTTGAATTTCGGGCTTTCAGTAAAGTCGGGATAGGTAATTCAACGGGCTTCTGGAGATCACGTTCGTAGAGAAAGGCATTTGTGTCATCAAATCCCACCAGCGACAGGATATGCCCCCCGAAATATTCGCCCTTTGGTAAATTAATATAGGGCAAGTAGGCCATCTCAATTCGAATCAGCAAAGGATTATTTTCTTGGATTAATTGCTTCGATCGCTCCCAAGCTCGTTCACCGGATTGAAATTGTTCTTCTACAATATTCACTCCCAGAACTCGACACGCTAAACTATTCTCCGTAATGGTGCCCTGTTTGCCCCCGATAAAGAATGGTAATGCATTGGGTTGCATGGCTTTGATAAAAGAAAATCCCATGGTGGCATCCAATCCGAATACAATGGCTTCTGAAAAAGGTAAGCCGATGTATTCCAGCACATCGCGCATCGATGTGGATTCACAATGTCCTCCTAAAACATGCTTAAACCCTTCAAGCATAAATTTTCCCATCGTTTCATTCTCCCTTTTTGCGCTTCAATTCGGCAATAACTTCGTTACAAAATTCGATATTCGCGTCAATCAGTTTCAAAGGACGTAAGAATAGCCCTCGAAAATGAAGGGGTGGCGTTCCTTTAAATACCTCATTGCCCATTTTAAGCCGTTCTAACAACATCTGTTTATTTAATTGGGATGATTCAATACAACTTTCAAGGGCCTGTATTTTTTCAGCATCAGTTAAGATTTTGATATTGGAAAAAGCTAAATCCCAATCCCGTTCTAAGCGGCCGCCTCGACTCAAAATCGCAAACACCGTCTCTTTCAATACTTGAATCCCTTTATCCGTAATAGTTAGAATTTTTAAGGCCCGATTTTGTTCCGAGGTCGTTATTCGCGATTTAATAAGTTGATTTTGTTCTAATTTATTCAATACGCCATATAAACTCGATTGTCCAATATTAGTCCAATTCTTCATTTGTCTTTCTTCAATCTTTTTATTTAACTCATAAGGATAACTTTCCCCTTCTGCGATTAGACCTAAAACGGCCAAGGAAACATGACTCAATTTGATATTTTGGTCCATTTAGAACATCATTTTTTTTTCTTTTGTATGTTCTTATAGGGGAATATTCCGCTATAAGAATATTATGCAATAATTTTCCAAAATTCATCATTTCCTTAACAATGACAGAAAAGCTCTAAATCGACATCATTAAACTCTAGTTTCACAGAATGAAAGCCAATTATTTTGTGAAGTAAATTAAACCTAGTTAGAAAGGAAGAGAAAGGACTTTTGAGTGGTCAGAGTAATAAGCCAACATATTCAAGGGAGGTTACAGCGAATACACCGTTGGATTCTCTTAATTTAAATTGGACTGAAAAAGAGTTGCCTGAAAGGCTAAGAACGAAGCATGTGCATCGATTGCACCCCTACCTCGGGAAATTCATTCCGCAGTTAATCGAAATTTTTTTACGTAAATTTTTCAAATCGGGACAAACGGTTTTGGATCCGTTTTGTGGATCCGGGACGACCTTAGTGCAAGCCAAAGAATTAGGAATCAATGCTATTGGATACGATATCTCCGAATTCAACATCATGCTTTGTCGATCTAAAACACAGAAATACGACCTTCCCGAGCTAGAAGAAGAAGTGATGGGCATATTAAAGCAAGTTCAAGCAGCAACACAAGTTGATTCAGCCCAAAAGCGATTCATGAAAAATTCAATAGATATTAGTTTGGAAGAAATTTCAGATGACTATCTTAGAACTTGGTTTGCGCCAAAAGCACT
>CAYGYC010000163.1:0-9753 GCA_964353755.1 uncultured archaeon
GGATCTGGTTCATCGAGTGGGATCTCGTCATCGAATGTGGCTTCTGCGGGGCATTTATCCAGCTCGCGCTCCCGGAGGGGCTGAAGATGCCAGATGCGAATAAAGAGTTCGCCCTATATCTAGGGCGATAATTATTATTATTATTTCTTATGTCGTTTTTTTCTTATGTGGCTTCTGCGGGGTAATTATTTTTTTTTTTATTATCACACGAGCAAGTGCTCCTTTCTGGATAATGAGCCGATTTAGAAAATTTCTTAAGAGCGGGATCAATATAAGAGATGTTCTAATTTAATAGAAAAAGAGAATACTCCAATATAAGAGGTGTTCTAATTTAACAGAAAAATGGAATAATCCAAAGGAGTGACCCAATGTGGCAGCTGAGCGACAAACGGATGTGGTATGTATTGGAGGAGGACCTGCCTCAGCCTTTGCCGCTTTAGAAATCTTGAAGAATAATAAATCTGTCGAAATTTTTGAGGAACACAAGGAAATTGGGGTTCCCACCCATTGTGCAGGGCTAGTAAGCGTGGCGGGGTTACAAAAATTAAAAATTAAGATTCCGAATGAGTGTATTCAATATAAGGTACGAGGATCCATTTTTTTTTCCCCTTCGGGATATTCATTCGTTGTAAAACGCACAAATATTCAAGCCTTGGTCCTCGATCGAGCCAAATTTGATAAATTTTTGATAGCACAGGTGGAAAATTTAGGGGGCACAGTCCATTTAAACGCAAAAGTCACGGAAATTCTAAGAAACAAGTTCCGAGCAAGTGGACTAAGGATTTACGAAAATCAAAGCTCTTACACAATAAATTCAAAACTTATTATAGATGGAGAGGGAGTTAGAGCCAAATTCATAAAGGATATGGGATTAACTCCGTCTCGAGGAGATACTTTAGTGCCTACAATTCAATACGACCTGAAAAATGTAAATCTAGATGAAGATTTCGTAGAAATTTATGTGGGGAGAAATATAGCGCCGGGCTTTTTTGCCTATATCATTCCGACATCAGAAAACAGTGCAAGGGTCGCAGTAGGCTCAAAATTTGGGAAAGCAATAAATTATATGAATTATTTTATCAAAAAACATCCCATTGCATCAAAAAAATTGAAAAATGGGATAATCTACAAAAAAGGAGGAGGGCAGGTAATGATAGGAGGACCAATAAAGAAAACGTATGCGGCCGGCTTCATGGGGATCGGAGATTCCGTGGGGCAAGTGAAGGCCACAACCGGAGGCGGAGTAGTTTTTGGAGGCTTATGTGCGAAAATCGCAGGGAAAATCGCTACAAATGCGCTTGACAATAACGACTTTTCTGAAAAATTCCTCAAGACTTATCAAACAGAATGGCAGCGGCTTTATTTAAAAGAATTACGATTAATGAAACTTCTCAGATCGCTTTTAAATTCAATACCGGATAAAATACTTGATGACCTCTTCTTATCTGTTTCTAAACAGGAAATTCCTTCCTTGATAGAAGAAATTGGAGATATGGATATGCAAGGAACTCTTATAAAAAAAGTCCTTTTCAGCCCTAAAATTTTGAAAGTAGGGATGACAATTTTAACTAGCATTTTTAAATCTTAGAATTTAGAACTATGGAAAATTTTAAAAAAAAATATGTATTATGTTATCAAAATTTATAATGTTATTAACTTTGAGGTTGATAGTGTGCAACATGTAAATACGCCAATTTGCGTTTCCTGCGGAAGAATTATGATGCCCCGAGAATGCGCGGTGAAATTTATCTGTCCCAATTGTAGTAATGTGACCATATGGCGCTGTGAGAAATGTCGGCAATTTGCCCGTCCATTCAGATGTTCGAAATGTGATTTTGAAGGGCCTTAATATCTTATAACTCAAAAGAGATGAGATAATGGGAAAAGTTTTAGTGCAGATGAGAGTATTACCCGAGGGTACGGACATTAGTTTAAGTAAATTGCAAAAGCAGATTACTAAAGTATTACCAACTGGTGTTACGATTAATAAAGTAGTAGAGGAAGAGGTAGCATATGGTTTAAAATGTCTCAAAGTGACTGTAATCATGCCTGATGCCGAGGGGGGAACGGAGCCTGTTGAGACAGCCATTTCAGAAATTAAAGGGGTCAATCGGGTAGAAGTTGAGATTGTCTCTCTTATTTAGTTGGTAACTCCATTCTTTTATTTACTTCCAGAAATTTTTAATGAATTTTTCCTCTTTTTTATCAAAATTGAAATATTCGCCGATTTTTTTGGCTTCCTCGGGATTCTGTTTGAAAATAAGGCTCAAGAACGGGAGATATTCTTCGATCGCATTAGAGAGCGAGAGGTGGCAGCGGGTGCGAATTTTTTCTCCGATGGAAGCCATTTCGCCTCGTTTCAGCTTTCCGATGTTCTGAAAGAAAAATCGAGGGAAGTTAGCATAATAATTGACAAAATGATAGGGCGTTTTTGTGCGTGCAAGTGAAACACCAGCAGATAATTCAAGGGAGAAGTAGGGGAAGAGACTCCAGATATTTCTTTCCATTTTACGTTGAATCCGTGCCCACATAATGTCTGCATTGGATAAGGCTTGAAACGCCGCAGCTAATTCCTCGGGATCCTTCATATGTTCCGGAATTATTTCATTAATTCGTTGCATGAGTAATCCGAAATCCCGAGTACTTATATCCACCTGCCAGAGAATTCGTTGAATTTCTGCCACATTCTGTTCGCGAAAAATAATTTGAAGGGCTTCGAAGACATTTTTTTCTTCATCGCGCATTTGATACAGATTTTTGAGATCCTCGATTTTAAGAGATTTTTTACCTTGAGCGACGCTTTGTAAATCATTAATGGCAGCTCTCAAGTCCCCTTTGGCGTTATCAGTTATTTGTTCTAGTACCTTAGAATCATATTCAATGTTTTCTATCTCACAAATATTTTGTAACGCTTTCACGATTGTAGGTTTTCGAATGGATTGAAATTTAATCTCCTTGACCTGTCGTTTTAAAGAACTGAATTTTTGGTCAGAAATATCATTTGCCGTTAGAATGAGGGGATTTCTGGTATTTTTAATCACTTTAATGAGCGCGCCAATCCCCCCTCGATCCTGTTGACCACTAATTCCATCCACTTCATCAATTAGAATAATAGTTTTTTCTTTATTCGTGATGGATTTTTCCATAGCGGCAATCCCAACATTGCGCCCAATCGCCTGTTCATTCCTAACATCACTGGCATTAATTTCCAATATATCATATTTATATTTCGTGGCCATTACATATACTGTCGCGGTTTTTCCTGTTCCTGGAGGACCTACAAGAATAATTGCGTTGTATTTTGCCGTTTTCATACCGAAATTCGATAAATATTCATCGATACTTTTTACTGCGGAAGGATTTCCCACAATTTCATTTTCTTCTTTAGGCTGGTATTTTTGCGTCCAAAGTCCGGTTTGAGTCGCCATGATCTCAGTCCCACCTAACTTAATTTTAATACTCCTAATTGGGCTATGAAGGCACTCAATTGAATTTCTTCATTATCGCCTTTCCGCATTTTGATCTCATAATCCCCTAGTAACTCAAGGATTTGAACTTTCCATTCCATTGGAATAGGTAGTTTTGTAGATAATGACCGAATTTGCTCAGTTATTTGCTTTCCTGTTAATCCATGTTGGAGGAATAACTCGCGTAATTTGGTTCGCGCGGGTGAAAATTCTTTATTCAAGGCAAATTCGATCATTTCTTTTAATTTAAAGGCTACAAAGTGATTAGCAACTTCATAAACGGAATCAGCAGTTATTGGTTTTCCCGAATGGATGACCGCTACAGTTTGGAGAAAATTAATAGTGCGAATTAGATTACCTCGCCCTAGATATGTTAGTGCCAATAATGCTTCATTATCTACGGAAATATTTTCTTGGGAAATAATATAGCGGAGGATAGCTGCAATCTCTGCTTCTCTGAGAGGAGTAAAATGAAATACCACACAGCGGGATCGAATCGGATCAATTATTTTGGCAAGATTTTCACAAATTAAGCAGAAGCGACACGTGCGAGAACTTTTCTCCATTGTACGGCGCAATGCTTCCTGAATATCCATAGACAAGCTATCCGCATCTTGGATAATTAACACTCGGAAGGGAATCTCTGAGAAAGATCGATGCATAGGGAAGTTGCGAAAAATGCTTTTCAGGATAAAATTGAAAGGTGGGGTTCCTGATTCTTCACGTTTATATTCATTTTCAGCGCGAACATACCATTTTGGCTTAAACTTAATTAAATAATCCTTAGAGTCACTCGCATTAATTTCTTCAACATTATAGTGGAAATATTCCTGAAATAAATCATGTAGTAGACTCAAAGCTGTGGAGGTTTTCCCATTAGGCGAATAATTACCAATTTTTAATTATTCTGTACCCGGAGGCCCCATAAAAAGCAAGTGAGGTAAATTTCTCTTCTGAATAAAGGCCTTTAACTGCGGGATCTTATCTTCCAGCCCAATTAAATTCGGAATAGTTAAAGGTCGATATTTTTCAGCCCAGGGTTCAGTCTTATCAGCAACCAACATCTTTAATACACGACAATAAGTTTTTTATAATAGTATAAAATTAAAACTAAAACAACGGAATTTCCATATTTACTTATCATGTAAATATGAAAGATCTTTTAAAAATTATCTAAAAAAGAGATTTGATTTCCGATCAAGGGTTAGATTCGTCTTTCAACGAGATTGGTATCCCGTTATGGAAGAATAAGTCCTAAAAAGGAGGATCTCCTGAAATGAGTGAATTTAAAAGAAATAGAAATGAAATGCAAGGAGCTTGGTGCGGTATTATTGGCGCCATTGTAGTTACGATAATGACCGGTATAATAGGTATTTTCAACCTTTCATTACTCTCCCCTTTTCCGGGGACTGCGGGCGAATATCGGGAATATTTTTTAAATCTTGGATACCCGGCAATTTCAGATACGTTACTTATTTTCTTGCCGATCATTTATTGGGTAGGCTTTGCAGTGGGAATCGCCGGCATAGCCATTTCACTATTTCGGACTAATTTAGGAATTCGATTATCGGGTCTTATTTTACTTGTTACTTCTGTAATCAGTATAGGGTGCCTTATAGGCTGTGTTGCGAGTCTCTCCGCACAACAGCAAACGATTACAGCGGTAGTAACGAATCCACAGGAATTAGCAACGTATGGGATTACCGTCCCTCATTTATTTTTATGGCCTGCAATTATCATGAGCGGACTTTGGTTTATTGGCTCGCTGTTTATGATGATGGCAGCGCCTTTTAATGAAGCGAAATACCGCACGCGCCGAATGAAGACACTTGCGCGGGCTGATACGGCTGAACGAGCAGGAAGACCGCAAGAAGCGATTCGATTATATTCAATGGCGGGGGATCTGTCCATGAGATTGCGCGAGGAGGACAAGGCGTCGGAGTATTATGCGAAATCTAGAGAAATCCGTGAAGTAGCAATACAAGCGGTTCTTGAAGCAGAAGAAAAACAGAAGCGAGAAGAGCTATCAGCGCGGCGGAAGAAGTTGGAGGAACAGCGGCGGGAGATTCTGATGAAAGCAGACAAAGCGGAAGAGGGCGAAGATTGGGCCCGAGCTGCGGTTATCTATAAAGAAGCAGCATCACTTTCTGTGGATTTAGGAGAGAAAAAGTTGGCGGCACAATTCACTGCCAAAGCTAAAGAGTTGCAAAAACGAGCCAAAAAGACATTTAAGAAAGAGGAAATGGAAGGAACGCCTGAAACGCAGGGTGCTCCTCCTCCTGAGAAACCGGAGGAATAATCTCTCCCTTTTTTTCATTTATAACGAGCACGGATGCTTAGACTACTATTGTTCATTCCTATGAATAGGATTTTTCAAAATAATTTCGATTATTGAAACGTAAGCTATTCCCGAGGGAGATCTTAGTTCTTCGGTCCCAATTTCTATATTTTTAATTTGGAGATCAGGAAGAAACTGGTGCCAAACTTTTTCAACGATATCGACTGCCTTGACCTATACCATGATGCCCCCCGCTAATGCCAGCTCCGTCTGGGGATCCCTCTGTCGCGTACCGCCAATCTGGTACCGAAATATTCTTATGCGGACAACTATTCGGTCCCCATCCAAGCGCTCTGGATTGGCTGGAATGGGACGGTCACTCATTACAAGGTCAATGGCACCACATACCCAGGGGACTTTTCTTTCGATAAACCAGGCGGTCCTGTATTATAGGTTCCTCGATGATATCAATTTCACTTTCTAATAGCAAGCGGTCCAGGGATCAAGTTCTTGCCCGTCCCATCCCCTTATGTAAAAACCCTCTTCATGCGTAAATCTAGTAATTTTAATTCAATGTCGAATTATAAAAGAATGGCATACTTTCGGAAAGTAATGAGAGCACAACTCGATTATGATGAGATATATCATTGATTGGGTCGGTCTCTTGAAGTATTTGTTTAATTTCTTTTATATAAGCATCAGAAATATCACGGAAATTAGAAAATTCCTTATGTATTTGAAAAAAATCAAACTTTTTATCAAAAATTCAAATAAGGTAGCTTTATAAATTCATTATTCGAAAGAAGATTACATGGATCCAAAAACGCGAGGTATTCTGGGGATAGTTGTTGGGCTTGTTTTACTTATTATAGGCTTTATTGTTTACCCTATTATAGTATCCATGGAAGACCCATTACTTAGTGCAGCACTTACGGGTATTCTTTTTGGTGGTGGTGCAGCTGGGATTATTGTGGGCTTGCTCGTTCTAACGGGAGTCATTAAAAAAGAGAAATAGGTCCAAATCAGTATAATGATATCCCCCCAAGGATCGTTATGAGACCGTTCATCTCTGCAGCAGTAATATTTGGAAAATCCTCTATTGTAGAGATTGACAAAAAGAAATAATCTCAAAAAACTTTTATCTTCTACTCACTGATTCAAATACTTTTTTTTGTTAAAAAGAGGAAGTTCTTGAGATAATCGAAAGTAGAGTAACTGTCCTATATTTATCGAACATTCTATAGGTAGGCAGGGAAATAGCGAAAATCGAGAAGATGTTCAATTTTCCAACCTTTCTTTTTCGCAAAGATGGCTAGAAATAGATCAATTATATGGCTATACCAGAAAACGGTTGAAATTCTAATCCAATTATAAAATTGTTCTGTGTATTACTCATTTAATAGTTCAAAGGATTGGTTTTCATAAATTCACGGAGAAGGATGGTAGCATATGAGCCCTTAGTAATGGAAAAAGTAAATTTAAGGGGAGTACCCTGAGATGAACTGGGAGATCCTTCAGAGGTTATAGTGAAATCCTTCGGTTTGAACAGAATTGGACGGTAAATAACCTTAAAATCCAAACTAGGATTCGAAGAGGATTTAAAGAGATCTACGTTAAAATTTTCTTGCTTCAATAATTCAGCGATATAATCAGCAAGCGGATGTCTTGAATAATCGAAATCATACCCGAAAAGTGGAGCCATAACAACCGCTTTCCCCTTTTTTATGGCGTTATTTAAGTAACTGATATTTTTTGAATTTACTTCATAAATAACTTGCGTGGGAAGTGAATATTCATTCAGGATCGCGACAGAATCCCCCTCAAAAGCTTGATCAAAGGGGAGATGGGCGTGCGTGATTCGGGCACTAAGTAATTTATTAAATAAATAAGATTGATAGGCGTGAATAAACAGAAGAAAATAGCGGGGAGGAAATATTTTCTTAAATAATTTTTTGAAATTCTCATGATTTTCTTTTAAGAAATGAATAATTCGGTTTTCATAATAGTATTTTTTAGGGAAAATGACATCGGCCTGTGGCCAGGAATCTCGTAATACGGTTCGGATCTCTTGTGTTTCTTTCTCCTCAGGAGAAAATAAGGCAGTTAAGTAAATTTTTATCGCCGCTTCAAAATCACCGCGAAGCAAAGATCGCCCAATAAGATGGGTGATGGGACGAAGCGCCCCAAATCTTTGGGGGCCGTAATAATTGGGGATGTACGAGTCCAGAATTTGTTGCTTGATTTGCTCGATTTTCTTCTGTGTTTGGTCAAAAGATTCAGTTAATTGGCGTAAAATAATTTGGAAATGATTTCCATTCAGATCTCCCAAGGATATCGGTTTTCCAGAGCGAATCCTATTTAAATAAATCCCACTGCTCTGAAATTGGGTTAAGAGCTGCGGGTTTGCCCCTGAAATGGATATTTGTTGAACAGTAACGGCTCGTTTGTCCTTTAATCCAGCGTATCCAATGTTTTTATGAGGAAGATGCAAGAATATGGCGAGTTTCTGAATTGCGGTAAATGTCTCTAAATTAACTTTTTCGAGAACCACATGATATGTCGAATAGCGGTTTGATAAATTTGTTAAATCTAAATCATGGGCTGGATTTTCTTTATTTAAGGTAAGACTTTCCAGAATAGTATTTTCAACGGTAATTTCTTCGACGATAAAATCTTTGTAATTAACGCGAAGCTTTCCTCCCACACCCGGGACTTGAGTTAAATAGGTTTCAATTCCGACTTCCTTCTCGATAGGATGACTTTCCATTTCTATCAATCCGGTCGAGTAGACAAGCGACGCCTTAATTATTCGGCGTCATTTTTCGAGGACATGCGATTATAAACTGCAGCGAGAATTGATATCGAATCGATTAAACCGATTAATTTCCCCTTTTCTATCACAGGAAGTCGTTCAATGTTATGTTTTAACATTAAAGTCAAAACTTCTTTAAGAGAAACAGCCGGAGATACCGTAATTGGGTTCTTAGTCATGATATTATCCACGGGCATCCCTGCTATGCTTGTACGAAATCTGGATAACATGATGTCGCGTTGGGTGATTATTCCCACAATCTTTTCAGTTCCGGATTCCACAACAGGGACGCCCCCGAGAGATTTACGAATCATTAATAGATCCACTGCTGCTATCTTCTCATCAGGACGTACATAAGTGGCATTACTCACCATGAGATCCCGCGCTTTTAATTCAGATATTGACATTTTACTGACTCTCTCACCTTTTAATTGCGACACTGAAATAGAGTGATGATCTTTGGCATCAAACCATAAGATCCATTCTTCAGTGGCATAATTTAATTTAATTACTTTTAGTAAAAGTGATTATTTAACACTTTTTTATTTAAAAGAAGTATAATGAATGTTTAATTATAAACAAGTGCTAGCCGTTGGCGACGGTTTAAGGATGTTTTGTGCAAATATTGTGGTATAATGGAAAAAAGGTGTGACTGATGTTTAATTATAAGCAAGTATTAGTCGTTCGCGATGATTTAAAGATGTCCTGTGGGAAGATTGCGGTGCAAGTAGCGCATGGAGCAGTACCATTATATGAATTAGCAAAGAAAAAGCGAAAACATGATAAATGGTTGAAAAATTGGAAAGATGAGGGGCAAAAGAAGGTTGTTGTAAAGGTACATAGTAAAGAGGATTTATTTGAACTATATCAGGAAGCAATTAAGTTAGATTTGCCGGCGGTCTTAATACAGGATAGGGGGATGACAGAAATTCCTCCGGGAACCTATACAGTCTTAGGAATAGGACCTGCACCGGAAGGAGAAATCGATAGGGTTACGAAAGATCTACCCTTATTATAAGAAGTAATTGGTGCTTATTCAAAAGCACTACAAATGCGCTTATTCAAAAGCAATACGAATGCGCTCATTGGTTAGCCGATAGAGGACCTCTTCCAATATTTCAGGATTAGCTGGAAGGCGATTTTCATCTCCTAATTTGAGACGAGCTTTACTCTCAACTTCACCCGTAGGAAGATAT
>CAYGYC010000164.1:0-9636 GCA_964353755.1 uncultured archaeon
GGCACCTGGAACTGCGGATACTTGGCGATTACTTCCTTGGCCGCCGGCAGGTCAAAGGCGGCGCGGCTTGCCGGCTGGTAGCCGCCGGCGAACCACTCGGCCTGTTGTTCCGGCTCCATGAGCCACTTGATGAACTTCCAGGCCGCCTCCTGCTCTTCCTCCGGCCGCTTGTCTATGATCCAGAGGGCGCGGTTGACAAGATAGGGCACACCCGTACCCCCTGGGAGTCCGGGCAGTGCGCCGACGCCGACCTCCACGTCTTGCCTTCCGGCCAGGGCACCGATCACCGAGGGCAGCGCATTAGCGTAGCTGAAGGTCATGGCGGCGCGTCCGCTGGCTATGGCCAGCAACCCATCCGCGTAGGTGGGGTTGCGGCCGACATTGATCGCCAGCCCGCTATCCACGATGTCGTGCCACCACTGCCAGAGCTGGCGAGCATCGTCATTGTTGAAGAGTACCTTGGTAGCGCGGCCGTCATGCCCGTTGTTGTTGTCCACGTAGAGGTCGCCGTGCTCGGCGAGGATGCGTTCGTCCCAGTTCTGGACGTCGATAGCGAGACCGCTCCGCACCACGTTCCCGGCGCCGTCGCGCTTCAGGATCTTCTCCGAATACTGGCGCACCTCCTCCAGGTTCTGGGGCGGCCTTTCCGGGTCTAGCCCCACCTCTCGGAAGACAACCTTGTTGTAGTAGAGGACACCCATGTTGCCGCAGAAGGGCATCGCCCACAGCTTGCCCTGTAGCGTGTACGCATCGATCAGCCTTTGGTTCAGGTCCGACAGGTCATAGCCATCCCGGTCGATGAAGTCCTGGACGGGCCTAGTGGCGCCGCTGTCGATCAACCTCTGAGGCTCGCCCTCATCCAGAAGGACGATAGCGGGGACATTGCCGGAGCCCAGAGACGCCGTCAACTTGGCCATGTGGTCCCAGACCGTGCCCTGGTAGGACTCCTGGACCTTGACCTCGTTCTGTGACGAGTTGTACCGGGAGACCAAGCCTTTCAGGGCGTCCGCGTTGGCGGCAACCTCGGAGTGCCAGAGATCGATGGTGACGGTGCCGCCTGCCGGCCCGCCGCCGGGGGTCTCACCGGTAGGCGCCTTCTCCCCGCCGCCTCCACTACAGGCGGAGAGGGCTAGGGAGAGAAGAAGCGCCAGAATCAGAAGAACGCGTGGTCTTGACATGCTGACACCTCCCAGGACGAACTTGGCTAGTCCGTCACTCTCTGGTTGCACTCTCGACGTATCCCTCTCCCAAGCGGACCACCCCAAGCTGCCCAGCCAAGGACTGGACACTCGACTGCTCGCTGATCCTAAGACGAGCCGGTTATTCTGGGTAGCCCGTGATCTTCTGGATCTCCTTGAACAGAGGCAGAAGCTTCTTGTACATCTTCAGGTAGACCCGCTCGTACAGGTTGTCGTAGATCTCGACGTTGTCCTTGATGGGTTCGAAGGTGTCCCGAACCCTGGTCATGGCGCCCACCGCCTGCGTGAAGTCCGGGAAGAACTTCAGTCCGACGGCTGCATCGATAGCAGCGCCCACGACCGACGTCTCGTGGGTGTGAGGCCTCTGAGCGGGGAGCCCGAAGACGTCGGCCGTCACCTGCATAATAGAATCGCTCTGGGAGCCTCCCCCGGACGCCCGGACCTGGGTCATCGGCACGTGATTCTGCTTCTCCGTAAGTTGTGCGCCCTCTTTGAGCGCGAAAAGGAGCCCCTCGATGATCGCCCGGTAGAGGTGGGCCCTGGTATGGATGTCCCCGAACCCGATGATCGATCCTTTGGCGTACGACGCCAGCTCCGGTCCGGGGGTCCAGTACGGTTGGAGCACCAGGCCCATTGAGCCCGGCGGTACGTCTCGTATGAGTTCTTCAAACAACTCTTCCGGCTGGGCTTGCCCGTCCATTGCCAGAAGTCTTTCCTGCAGACCGAACTCCTGCTTGAACCAGGAGACCATCCAAAGCCCCCTCGTTACCCCGACCTCTGTGTAGAACTGCCCTGGAATTGCCGATGGATAGGGAGCTAATAGGGGGCGGAGCTCGACGTACTCTTTGTTCTGGGTGTTGATGGTTGCGATAGTGCCGAAGCTGATGCAGGCCGTATCCGGGGTGAGACAGCCAGCGCCGATTATCTCGCATCCCTTGTCGTTTGAAGCGGCAATCAGGGGGAGGCCCTGGGGAATGGCCGTTTCCTCGGCAGCCTTGCCGGTGACATGCCCGATCAACTCAGTCGGGTTGACCAGCTCCGGAAGCTTCTCCTCCTCTACCGGAAAGAGCGTCCATCTCAGGTCGTCTTTGGCCGCCCAGCCGAACGTTTTCACGTCGAACGGCATTGTTCCAATGATGTTTCCGGCTGAGTCCCTGAACTCACCGGTCAGCCGATGCGTCAGGTAGCCGGACACGCCGAGGAATTTGTGGGTTTTCTCCCAAATACCGGGTTGATTCTGTCTGATCCAGTTCGACCGGCAGTACTGGACCCCAAACTTCGCCATGTCATAGAGCTTAGCCTTCTTGAGGAAAGGCGTGAGAGCGGGCGGAATAATCCCTCTTGTGCTTGCCTTCCTCCAGTCCAGCCAGATAATGGCCGGCCGAAGAGGATTGCCTTCGCGGTCAACGTTGATGTAAGTCCCGCGCTGAGTCGTCAGGGTCACAGCGACGAGGCCCGCTTTGGGGTAGTCGGCGGTATCGAGTAGCTTGCGACACGTCTGGCAAAGCATCCGCCAGTAGTATTCGGGCTGCTGTTCGGCCCAACCGGGGCGCTCCGAGAAGTACGCCTCAATAGGGGTCTTGACGAGATGGCGAATATGACCCGCCAGGTCCACGAGGGCGGCGCGAATGGATTGCGTGCCGGCGTCGATCGAAAGGATCAGCTCGTTCCCGTGTTTAGCAGCGCGTCTCATTTCCAAGAATCCCCTTCAAACGGAAGAGCCACACCATAGACTCCCGGCTCCTCGCCGGCGGCCTGCCTAGTCCAGTCCCAAGGTCCCGCCGGGATTCATGATGTTATTGGGATCGAAGTGCCGCTTCAGTGCCCGCAGCACTTCCATCTGTTCCCTGCCTAGGTAGGTTTCCATCCAGGGCGCGAACATCTTACCGATCCCGTGATGATGGCTTATCGATCCCCCATGCTCGACGATCTTGTCCATTGCGCCGCTGCGGAACTGGAAGAACTCCTCCTCGTTCTCTGGTCTGAGGATGAAGATGAAATACAGGTTCGTCCCCTGGGGATAGAAGTGGGAGCAGTGAGTCAAGCATAGGGTTTGCGGTCTTTGCTTCGCGAATGCCCGCACTCCCTCGTAGACCCGCTGCAGGTTGTCCCACGTTACGCCCGTTTCTAGCGTATCGATTATGATGCCGTAGTCGAAGAGGTCGTCCCGCACATGCACGTCCGCGTAGCGTCCGCGCTCCCACTGCTCGACGGCATAGCCGGTCAGCGACATCGCTCGCTGTTTCCGCGCGATTCGGGCCGCCATCTTCCTTACGTGTTCTGCCTGTCCCTTTTCTCCCTCAACAGTCGCAATCAAAAAACAGCGCTCCATTGGCTTGAAGCCGCGGGCCCTCATGCCCTTGTCGATTACCGAGTCACTGATCCCTTGGAGCCTGAAGCCTATCTCGGTTTCCTCGGGATCGGATATACGTAAGACGGCGGGCAGTCCAAACTCGCCCTGCAGGATCTCTCGACAAGCTTCGACCGCCCCATCCCAGGACCTGAAGATGAAGGAAAGGCGCTGCCGGTTCTCCGGTATGTACCTGAAGACCTTCATCGTCGCCTCAACCATGACCCCGAACGCCCCTTCGCTGCCCTTCATTATGTCGTTCACACGCGGGCCGACAGCCATGCCCGGTATGTCGCGCGTCTTGATGATGCCTGCTGGCGTCACATACTCGGCGCCCATCACAAGGTCGTAGGCATCGCCATAGTAAGTGGAGGCCTGGCCGGACCCTGAGGCCGCGATCCACCCTCCAACCGACGCCAATTCGAATGACTGCGGGAAATGTCCGCAGGTGTAGCTTCGACTGGTGCCGAATAGCTGGGGAGCGTTGTTGAGAGCGTCTTCGTAGTCGGGGCCCATCAACCCCGGCTGGACCACGGCGGTCTGGTTCAGCTCGTTGACTGCCAGGAGTTTGTTCATGTGAGTTTTCAAGACCAAGGAAACGCCGCCCTTGCTCGCTCGGCTGCCGAACACAACACCCGACCCCGCGCTCCAGATGATGATTGGGATCCTCTGCGAGTTGCAGTACTCGACGATCTTGATGACGTCTTCCTTGTTCCTCGGATGGACTGCCAGATCGGGCACTTCCTCGGCGATGCCCTTTCGAAGGGCGAGGTCCTCGTCGACCGATTTGCCGTGGCCGTACTTGACCCTGCTGTAGTCGTCGGTCGATACGTTCTCCGCGCCGACGATGTTGCGGAAAGCGTTCACCTGCTCGTCGCTCAAGGCGCACTGGCGCGCAACGACCACCTGCTCGTCACCGCTCGGGCCCGGCTTGCGGAAGTCGTCGTCGGTCATCCCGAACTCACTCTTGAACATCTCATACCAGGAAGCGCTCGGGTGCCTGAACTTGTTGGGGTCAAGCTTGAAGATGGACCTGTACGTCCCTGCCGCCGGCACGTCCTCGCGCCACTTCGGTCTAAACTCGCCCTCTTCGCTCATCTAACTTCCCTCCATTGTTGCTCTGCCGATCAGACAGGCACTTGCATGGCCTGCTTCACCTGCCGGATCTCTTGGTCTTTGCGATCGCCGTCCCAGCCGAGCTCGGCCGCAGCCAGGTCAGCCACCTTATTGATTACCCCGTCTCCCGGGTCTCCCAGCGTTCCGAGCCCGGTGCGGCGTAAGAAGATGTCCTTGAGAGTCAGGGCCATCTCCTCTCTTATCGCATAGACTACCTGGGCGGCAATCTCACCGTCCGGGTCAAGAGGTTCGGCCAGCGACCTGTCCGCCCGGGCCAAGTCGATAACCCGTTGGTATTCAGTCCCGTAGTGCCTGCCCAGCCAGTCGAGAGTCGTCTCTTCGAAGTCCTTGTTCTCGTTCTTCAGGCCATCGATGAACTCGCCGATGTCCTTTATCTCGCAGCCGGCCAGGTGGCTCTTTGCGGTCATGCACTTCCCGAGGTTCTTGCCCAGTTTCGCGCCCACCATCTCCATGGCGTGTTCGGCCAAACTCCTGCTGGTGGTATATTTCCCTCCCGCTACTGTTATCAGACCCTCGAACCCGTCTTTGGCGTCGTCGTAGATCTCGTACCTCCGCGACGACTCGCGCGTTCCCTTGGTCTGGTCTTCGACCAGCGGCCTCAAGCCGCCATATGAATGAAGAACGTCCTCGTACCGCAGTGGCTCCAGTCCGAAGCCGCTATTCACGTCCTCCAGCAGTTCTTCGATCGCCGCCCGGGTGACCCTGTAGTCATCGGGGTCGCCGATGTACTCCTTATCTGTGGTGCCAATAAGAGAATGGCCCCGCCAGGGTAACAGGAAGAAGGGCTTTCCTCTCTTGGATGCGCAGGCCACCATATGATCACCAACAAGTTTCCGCGTAATCACATGAATACCCTCGGAACGCCTCACCTTCGTCCCGACGCCCTTATCGTTTATGGAGGTGAGGATGATATCGGCCCACGGGCCGCCGCAGTTGATTACGAGGCTGCCTGTTATCTCGACCTCTCTGTTCTTGATGAGGTCTCTGACCCTCACTCCGCTGATTCTCCCGCTTCCCGAGAAAAGGAAGCCCTCCACCTTCACATAGTTGGATGCCTGCGCACCGTGTTTGACGGCGGACTTGACGAACGCAAGAGTCAACCGTTCAGGACATAGGCTAAGGCAGTCATAGATAAGACCTCCGCCCCGCAGGCCCTCGGCGCGCACGTTTGGCTCGAGCCGCAGCACATCCTTGGGCTTCAGCATCTTGGATCGAGGGATCTTCTTGCTCTTGTCCCACGTGGCGCGCTTGTCAAGAGAAAGCGTGTGGTACAGCGTCATCCCGGTCCTGATGAGCTTGGTGTTGTCGGAGAGCTTACTGCCGTAGATGGCGATAATGACCGGCTGCGGGTATACGAAATTGGGAGCGATGTTGGACATCGTCCTTCTCTCACTGAGAGACTCCCTCACGATGCCGAACTCGAGGTTCGCCAGGTATCGGAAACCGCCGTGGATGAGCTTGGATGTAGCGGCGGATGTCGCGCAGCCGAAGTCCTGCTTCTCTACAAGGGCGACGGACAGACCACGGGAAGCCGCGTCATAGGCCACAGCGGCCCCACTTATGCCGCCGCCCACAACAACTACGTCAAAGGGCCTTCCGTCGTATGTCTCGATGAATCGTTTCATGTCTGTCGCTTCCCGCTTACCTTCTCTTGAAGACCCTGCTGAAGGCGCTGACCTGCCTGCCATGAGAGCCGTTCAGTTTCGCCCTGATAGTTATTCCGATTACCTTGATTGGGTTCATTCCTCGGGCTAATCGGACAGGTTCGACCTGCATCAGATGGCACAGGGCTTCAGACCTGGCGGTAATATCATTACAGCCCGTGGTGGTGAGGTAGACCTTTCTTCTTCCGAGTCGTTCTACCAGCCTTTCGCCCACTTCCTTTGCCGCGCATCCTCCGTCCACCAGTACGGGCCCAGTGAGCCTTTCAATCTCATCGTCGTCGAAGCCTTTACCCACAACCAAAGTCCAGCCACCTTTTCCACCGTAATCAAGAGACATAAGCTGTATCCCCGACAGTGAGTTGGTGAGACAGCCTTCCATGCACGCCATTTCTTTTCCGGTTACGATGGCTACGTCATCTGGAAAGGTAGGATAGAGGCTATTCGGATACTTGCCGCCGAATTCAGCCAACTCGTTCAAGACATCGATGTTCCGAATGTCATCGAAATCCCCGGATATTCTTATGTCCTGCTGCTTCTCAACCCCGGCGCCGAGCCCCCGCTCAATTGCGAGCTTGATGTGGGGTACATCGTCAACCTCCATGCCTAGCAATTTCGAGCCCACGATATCGGTGGCCACGACGTTCAATCCCCCGATCAGAACCTTGAAGGGTCTGACGCATTTGTCCGCGAGGGCAAGGGGCGGATAATGCCCGTAGATAGTTCCTTCCACGCCCTCAATCAAGGTGACATCAGGTTGTACGAGGGACAGTACGTCCACTAGCTTGCTGTGAAGGTTGTAGTTATGGTCGGCAATGCGGTCATCGTGAGGTACCAATCCCCACTGGTTCTTAATCCCCAGGGTGACCACTGCCATTACATGGGTCTTGAGCTTCGGGATGCTCACATAAAGGTTCCGGCCCTTTCCTTCGATCAGCTTCTCGGCTACAGTCCTGGGCATGCCGAAGGTGGTAAGGTCATAACCCTTAGGGTCGTCTTCGCTTACCGGACCTTTACCTGCGAACGGGTAAGGGACTGTTTTGTCTTCATCTAGATAGACGGGCTCCGCGCCGGTACGCTTGCAGACCTTTGCATAACCGCTCTGTTCGAACACAAGCCTGGTCAACGCAGCCTGGCTGCTGTTCTCAAACAAGTACACCTTGCGCGCGCCGGCGCTGAACCAGTACTTGATGGCAGCCTCCAAGACCTCTGGCCTGGTAAAAACGTACGGTTGCGGGCCGACTCCATTTGGCTTGATATAGACCTCGCCGCTGGACTTGATCAGGGATGATCCACCCAGTCCGTCGAAGATCTCCTTGACGTTTCTGTCTACCTCTCTGACCATTTCGGGGTTTAGAGGGAGGTAGTGGGTGAAGGTTTCCTGGCCATGGTCCGCGCGCAGGCGCTTTATGATCACGATATTTTTGGATATCGCCTCGCCGCAGATCTTGATTTGAGTCTCCTCCATTTCAACAATCCCGATCATATGATATGATCATGAGCGGACATAAGGTAATGACTCTTATGCATCACCGCTAGAATGGAACTCCGCCAACTCCAACACCTCGAGGCCCTGTACCGCCTGCGCAGCTTCACTCGCGCTGCCGCGGAGCAGTACTTGACCCAACCGGCGTTGAGCCGGAGCATTCGCTCGCTCGAAGTCGAGCTCGGCCAGACGCTCTTCGATCGGTCGACCCATTCGGTCGAACCCACGGCCGCCGCCGACATGCTGATCGCTTACGCCATGGACGCAATCGCAGCGGCACGCGCACTTGGCGAAGCAGCCGACGTCCTGCGGGGTGGCGGGCAGGGCGCCGTGCGCATCGGCAGTGGTCCCTACCCCGCCCAGCCGCTGATGCCGACGGTCGTGCGCAAATTGTCGGCCGCCTATCCCGAACTGCGCGTATCCGTGGTCGGCGGCACCGCCAACGATCTCCTGGCCGCGTTGCTGCGACGCGATCTCGATTTCGTTGTGTGCGACGCGTCGAAGTTCGAAGACGTGCTCGCCGCGGACGACGTCTCTGTCGTCAAGCTGGCACCAGAACCATTGGTCGTCGTCGCGGGCGCAGAGAACCCGATGACCCGCGCCGAACCCACGCGCGCTGACCTGGCTGCCTGCCCATGGGCGATGCCTCCTGTCGCGCCGCTCGGACGACGGAGGCTGTCGAAGTTCTTCGGAGGGTTGAGTTGGTCCCGGTTTCCACTCTACGAGATGGAGACCACGGTCGCGTGCCTCGACGTCACGCGGGACCAACGCACGATCACGCTTGTACCGCTATCGCTCGCACAAACGGAGTGCGCCTCGCGCGGCCTGCTCTACCGGTTGGCGGGACGCGACTATCTTACCAACGACGGCATCCACGTGCTCCGCGCGCGAACTGCCAGCGCGTCGGTCCGCCGCGCGATCGATGCGGTCGTGGCTGAGGCGGACCGACTTGCCGAGGTCGGCCGCCTCTGGCTCCAAGCGACGGGAGCGAGCTGGGTCCGGCCAGAGGATCGACCGCGCTGATTCGACGATGCAGGCCCGGGACTAAGAAGAGCCGAAGCCGCAGGGAAAGGGGGTATCCACCAAAGGGCCTCAACGCTTCGCCACACGGTTGATCTCTTTGGTGAGCAAGATTGTCATGAGCCGTCTCGTGTCTCTGACGTCGCCCGGGTTCGATGAGACGATCTCGCCCTCGGGGTGCGCCGCTAGCCTACATCACGGGTCTCCCAGAAACAATTTGGCCCTCACACGTTGAACAGGTAGCTCTGCGCGATGCGGGGATCGCCGCAACAGGCTTTGTACTTGCGACCGCTGCCGCAGGGACAGCGTTCGTTGCGAGCGACCGGTGTCGGACGTACAGCCGGCGCATGAGCGGCCGCGCTCGCTGAGGCCAGGCGTCGTTCGAGGCGCTCTTTCAGGGCACGGAGGGGTTCGTCCGCACGGCTGAAGAAGCGGCGGTGGCTCTCGCAGAAGTACTCGGGCGGCATGCCCGCAGAGCCGTCCAAGCGATTGCGCGGGCAGCCCCCTTGGCAGAGGCGTCGCCATGGGCATCCCTGGCACTGCGCCGACAGTTGCAGCTTTCGGGCGACGAACGCGTCCCGCTCCGGCTTTCTCACTATGTCGGTGAGCGGCTGCTCCGTGACGTTTCCTAAACGCCAGTCCCTATGGACATAGAAGTCGCACGGGTAGACATCGCCGTTGTACTCGACGACTATTCCGCTATCACAGCGTTCGCCGTAAACGCAGAGGTCGCTGGCGACGCCAAGATACGACTGGACGATGGCATCGAAGGTGCGCACCGAG
>CAYGYC010000165.1:0-9631 GCA_964353755.1 uncultured archaeon
ATACGGAGGGCTTTCCTGGCTAGGGTCTTATTTCACAACGAAAACTGATACGGTAGTGAAAGGCATCCATACCGCCTTTGAGATTATAAAAAAGCACGGGTTTGAAACCTGCTTATACACCCGAATGATGAGAGGCGGTCATTTTTATGCCCTGCGATTTCTTTTGCGATTTTCTAAGGAAAATGAGGGGGAGATGGAGCGGATGCGGAACTTGACGAAAGAACTCTTTGAGGCGTTATTTGAATTCGGGGCCTTCCCCTATAAGACGCCCAAGTGGGCCCAGGACATCATTCTGCAAAAGGCCGATAAGAATTGGATAGAATTACTGCATTCCATTAAAAAAACAATAGATCCCAATAATATCATGAATCCCGGACGATGGGGAATGGACTAAATAGAGAATGAATGAGAAAGGATGAATAAATTGGAATTAAATGAATTAAAATTCGTACAAGCGTCCAACACATTGAATAATCGTTGGCTAGATCAATGGAAACAGGAAGGGAAAAAGGTCCTCGGGTATTACTGTTCCTATATTCCCGAAGAAGTTATTCATGCATTCAATATGCTCCCCTTTCGCATACGCGGAACTACCTGTAAAGATACCGTGTTGGCAGATGCGATTTTATCTCGCTTCAATTGTAGCTTCGTCAAAGCGACCTTAAATCTAGTTTTAGATAACAAATATAATTTCTTAGATGGGTTGGTGTCCTCCAACAGTTGCGATCACACCCGCCGAATGATTGATGTGTGGAAAGGAAAGCAAATCATCTCCAAAGATTTTCCGCATTTCTTCTTATCCATCCCGCATGTCATCACGGAAGCGGGTCTCGCCTGGTTAAAAACACAGATTACTTCCTTTAAAGGAGCCTTAGAAAAGACTTTCAATACCGCTTTAACCGATGAAAACCTCCGCAAGTCCATCGCTATTTTTAATGAAAACAGACAATTACTCAAAGAAATATTCCAATTGCGAATGGCGGCCGAACCGAAAATCGTGGGTTCGGAGTTTATGCATCTCATGGTTGCGAATACCTCCATTCCCAAAGAAATTTGCAATGATGAATTAAAAAGGATCCTCGATATTTTGAACCAGCGCGCGGGATTGACCGATTTTCGGGCGCGCCTTATGTTAATCGGGAGCTATGTGGATAATCCCGACTTCTTTAAGATTTTTGAAGATGTGGGTGGCTTAATTGTTACCGATGCCCTCTGCTATGGCGTGCGGTATTTCTGGGATCAAATCGAGCCGACCGCAAATCCACTAAACGGTCTGACTGCCCGATATTATCAGAAAATCCCCTGTCCGCGTATGATGGACCAACATCCCGCGCGATTAACCTTCATAAAAGACCAAGTCAAACGAGCGAAAGTGGATGGCGTTGTACTCCAACGCCTCGAATTCTGTGATTTGCACGGGAGCGATAATATGCTCTTTAGCCATGAATTGGAGGAACTGGGCATCCCCGTTTTGAATATCGATCGTGAATATTTGATGAGCGACATCGGTCGCTTCAAAACACGCATTGAAGCGTTTATTGAGCAAATTAAGGTGAGTTAAGTTGAAAGAACGCCTAAAACCATATCAAATTATGAATGATGGCTTGAAATTAACCTTGGACTTAATGGAAAGAGTCACCCCTGAGCATGAGCAAATTGTGGTCAAGAGTTTCTTACGTAATGGAATCAGTGTGTTAGAGAGGGCACTTCAGCAAGCAGAACAAGGGAAACCCATCATTGGCTACCATTTTGCACTCCCAGGGGAAATCGCGCAGTGCTTTGATGCCATCCCACTCTGTTTTGAAGCAGTCCCCTATGTAATGGCGGCTATATTTCCTAATGGCGCCGAATATTTCTATGATAAAATCCATGCTTTCGGATCCCCTTATCACTCTTGCACCGCGCAAAAAGGCATTATGGGCATGGTATTGGACGACTTAACCGATTTTGACCTCGTCATCTGCCCGACTGCCCCCTGCGATAACACGGTTGCCAGTTACCAATTCTTCTCCAATTACATGAAAAAACCGCTTCTTATCGCCGATATGCCGTACTATCGCACCAAAGAGGCGTACCAATATTTTGCGGATGAAATTATGCGCCAAATTCACGAAATGGGAAAAATACTCCACCAAGAGCCTGATTGGGACCGCTTCAAAACCGCTGTGCAAAATAGTACTAAAGCCCAAGAGTATTTAATTGAAATCAACGAGATGCGCCGGAATGTGCCCTGCCCTATTGAGAGCATTGTCAACACCCTAATCACGGCCGGTACGGTCATCATGTCCGGCACGCCGGAAAAAGTTCAATTCTTCAAGGATATCCGCGATCTCATGCAGAAACGCCTTAAAAACCATGAAAGCCGCACCGGGGAGGAAAAATTCCGGTCTATCTGGCCTAATATCTCCGTATTATTCGATATCGGACTCTATGAATGGATGGACCGGGAACTCGGCATGAGCTACCTCCTGGATGTCTTCACCTATTATTATTATGACGCGATTTACAGCAATAATGTGGATGACATGATCCTCGCCCTCGCCAAACAATGCATGAACTACCCCATGACCCATCAAGCCCAATCGTTCATCGATATCATGGTCGAGGATACCCTCTGGGCGGCTAAAGCCTATAAAGCGGATTGTGCGATAATGACGGGTCATTTAGGTTGCAAACAGATCGCTTCAGCCATCCAACTCCTCCGAGAAACATTGCGCGATGCCTTAGATATCCCCATGTTAACCATTGAAGTGGATATCGGCGATAAACGCTTCACTTCGATTGAAACCATTAAGTATGAAATTGCGGAATTTGCCAAAACCTTACTGTAGAATTCTACAATTCCATCTTTTTCAATAAGTTTAGTAAATGTATTCGGGTTATTTAGATCTATAATATCAATCGGTTTTGAAATATCGCGGTATATCTCCCAGAAGAAATCGAAAAAAACGTCGGGGGATATACCAGCTACCCCTATATCTATATCCCTAGCATCTGCCTTGTCTTTCGATGAACCAAACAGAATCACTTTTCTTAATTTGTATTTTTTTTGCATATTTTAAAATCACTTTTAAATCTCTTTTAGAAATCATCGTTTATTTTACTCCTATAATCAAATTTTTTTATAAAAAGGATGATAACCTTCTCAATAATAATTTAATCAGATTCTTGGATTTAAACTTCTTTATATGACGGGTTGGTGATGGGCGTTTCAATACCTTTTTTCCCATAATAAATTGAGTAGAAATTTGAATAAATTAATTAATAAATTAAGTAGAAACGATCAACTTTATTATAAAAGATTTTTTTATATAATTTTTTACACTTCAATTGGATCATCTTTTGATTGGTGATAATATGGGATCAAAAGTTCAAAAACAAGCACAACAACTCGGCTTTGATAAAGCACATCATATAGTATTATATGCGCGTCCAAGAAAACTTAGAATGACTTTCAGCAAAAGCGTTCCAGACGTTGTCGATGCCCTCCGCGATTATATTGCCCTGCAAGATTCTACCTTAACGAGTGACCAATCCGGGCGCGGCCGCTATATTAATTATTATATCCTCGCTCCGAAGGCACAAATATATATCGAGGCGCTAATTGACATGAAAGGCGCGATCGTTGTAAAGGCCGTTCATCCGGAAAATATGGCAATTCAAATTAATATCTATTCGAATAATGATCAATATATCCGTGGAATCGCCAATGCGGTAAATGTCCTCTATGAGGATGGTATGCTCGCTCATCTCGAATTCAATGAATTCGAGAAGAAGTATTCGGTTAAACAAGAGACCATCATTGCAGAATGGAAAAAATGGCTATAACTAAATTATGGCGTTTTTACCTAGGAAATTAAAAATCTTCTCCTTTTTTTATCATTCCCTGTTGCTGTTTTCTATTTCAAATCTCCCTTTTCAAAATTTTTATAAAAAAATTAACTCTTAAAAAGGTTATAGGATTACGGTTATACACCGCTATTTATAGAAAAACGTAATGGAATTAGAATGCTAGAGAGTAAGGTAGAACAATCACTAAACATAAAGGGAAATGATGAAAATGAAAAGCAAGGCAAAGCTCGATTTGACTAATTTAAAGGTGGATCAATTCGGTTACGTGTATAAAGATATAGAGAAACAAGCCCGGATATGGGAAACGCATTTTAGTATGCCGAAGTTTAATATGTTGCCGCCTTATGCAGCGCATGCTAATTATCGAGGGAAGGAGACAGAGATCACTATAAAAATTGGGTTCAGCCGTAACTTCAATGTTCAAATAGAACTGATTCAATTAATTGAGGGGGAATGTATCTATAAGGAATTTTTGGATCAAGGGAAGGAAGGGCTTCAGCATATCAGTTGTTCTGTGGAAAATATTGAATCTCAAATCGACCATTTTAAACGTTTGGGCTATGAGATGGTCCATTACGGTGTGGCATTCGGCAATCGCATGGTTGCTTACTTTGATACCGAAAAAGTTTTGGGTATTATGTTAGAAATCCAAGGATCTATCAAAACCAGCAGAAAGAAAGGCTAAAATAATTTTAAATATTATTTTACTATCATTCCCAATTATATTCACGCCAAACTTAAAAATCGATACGATTCGTAGGGTATTTTTTATGCAATATTGGTATCGATAGAGCTTCCTTCTCTTACGGATGTAAGAGGAGGTTTTTCGGGGAAAGAAGGGCGTTTTTGATATCTTCACTTATCAGGCTTAGTCCTCCAACTTTAAAATGCGGGGAGGGATGACAACTCACAAGTATTATCGAAGGTAGGTTATGGTATGGTAATGAAGATCGCTGAGCAGACCTCGGCACCAAGGGGTGTAGCAAAGAGTATTCGACCGCTTATGAATTTAAAGATCGGTGATCGGGCAGCTATCATCGCTGAAGTTACCCAGGTCAAACAGGATCCCGCCCATATTCCTCCGAAGTGGGTCCTCTACAATCTCTATGATGGTACGACGATTCGCGCCTTTGGACCTGTAACGGGACTGAAGATAGGAGATGAGATCCTTGCCGATTTAGAGGTGCAAGAGGGGAAGCCGTTCCAGAACCAGCGCCAATTGGTCTATAAACTGCGGACGCTCCGGAAGATTAGCAAAGCAGATCTCCAATTCACCCCGTATCTGGAGAAATTAGCCCTGAAGAGTATCTTGCGCAAATCGGAGTTACAAGGGGTACCTAGCGGGACGCGGGTCAAGCTCTTCACACAGGTCCGCGATCCTAACCCGAAAGACGGCCAGAAAGGGAAATTTCGGAAAGTAATTATTACCGATGCGGAGGGCACGCCACTTAGTCTGTGGCTCCCGTTAGAAGCCGCTCAGGAACTGCAATCCATTCAACCAAACGAGTATTTCTTGTTGAAAGCCACGGTTCGAACTGTGTCCCAGAACCAGAGCGCCCGGTACCTCGCCTTTGAATCCCTCCTCCGCGGGGCAGAAGCCTATAAAGATCCGCTCGCCCAGCAATTCCTCACCGACCGTATCAAATACTATCTCCATGAAGCCTATGCGCTCCTGAAGCAGAAGAAGGAGTTCTCCGAAGGTTCGCAGGAGACGATTGCCGCCTTACTATTATCCCTGCAAGGGATGATAGCAGAGTTCGACAAGCCCAGTCTACCTCCTGTTGCAACGAAGCCAGATCCACAGGTTCAAACTATTAAATTCTGCTGTCGGAAATGCCAACGGTCTATTACCCTCCTCATTTATAAGTTAGAGGATATTCCGAGCCAGTGCCCCCATTGCCAGGAGAATTGGAGCAGCTTCGGGCATAATTTTCAGTATGAATTGCTCCCAGAATGAGCCCAGAGCGGATAATGGATGTGCCGCGTATCGCGAATCCGGACCCCTTGCTTACCGAATTTGCCCAGCAACCCGGGTACTGGCATGTCTATGTCCTGTCCCTGACGGCAGGGACGGTTCTGCGGGAGGGACACAGCCAGGACGGGATGCAGAGTAAGGAATCCCAGTTGCGCATGTGGATTGAATTGGCGCAAACCTTAAAAATGGTCCCGGACGACATCGAGATTTCCTATAAAGATCGGCGTATCTTCCTCAAGCCATTCAATGGACGAAAGGATTTCTACCTGCTCCTGATTGTCATGGATCTGAACACGCCCACCTTTCGCTATGATGCCAAAATCCTCATTGAACGCTTTAAAGAGGAGGAACTCCGTTAAATCGTTCCCTCTAGCAGTCATTGAGAATCAATTCACCTTAAATGATATAAAAGAAATGAGACGCTTTTTCTTTTTGTAGGAAAATTTATTTTAGTTAATTATTTCACGTTTTTCTTCAATGAGGTTTTCAACCAGTTTTGATACGCGTCGTATTCAGTGGTATCTATAGGATTTACAGCATTAATCCATTCAATTTTTGAAAAATCCGCGAGATCCAACGTGTAAATTACCGATAAATTTTCTTCTTCCATTAAAGATACAATATAACCATCCCAGCTTCCAATTTGATATTTTTCAGCCAATACTAGAGCCCTTTTAGCAAGTTTTAACGGGAGATTTTCGAGGAAGATTGGTTTTTTAAATTGAAGTGTATTGGATAAGGCGTTTTTTGCATCTTGAGGCGCTATTTTCAGATAATTTATTAAGATATGATAGGCACCAATGATTGCAGAAATAGGAATGAAACAAGGAATTTCCAATTTTAATACTTTATTGAGGAAATTTAAGGAACTGGTTTGTGCAGGGTTTTTACAATGGGATAAAACAAGGATTCCAACATCAATTATTCCTTTAAACCTAATTTCTTCTTTGCCCAAGTATCCAATCCCTCTATTTTATACCCCGTTTTTTGCGGCTCCCAAGTACCACATGGAGGGGCATTTTCCTTTAACCATTGGATAATTTCTTCTGCATCCTTTCCCGCTTCATCCTTTTCAACGATAATTTTTCCCTCTTCTTGTTTCCAAATCAGGTTGTCGCCTTTATTCACTTTTAACATTTTACGAATTTTTGCGGGAATAGATGTTCTCCCTAATTCATCAATTTTTGTTTTATTCATACGATCACTAAGTGGAATATGGTATGGAAATTATAAATATTTTTGTAATCTAACCGATCTTCTAAAAGAAAAATTTATTTTCAATAATTTAAAGTAAATTGCAATAGATTATTTCAGCAAGAAATGGGAGTTAAAATGGCAAAATCAAAGATTATACATACGGAATTGAAAGAAAATATTGCGAAGCGCTTTGAAATTATTAAGGAAACGTTAGGAATTCAGAATGATGCGGAAGTAATACGGGTTCTGATTCAATACTATTATGGAGAAGTACGGAGAGGAATGGCGTAAGCTTGGTGAAAGTTGATGGTTTGGATTCCCACAATTGAATATGAGGAATGAGACTGATCACGATTCCAGCTCTCTTACGAGAAAAATATGGGATACATGAGGGTTCTAAAGTTGCTTTCATTGAAATTGATGGAAAAATAGAATTCATACCATTTAGAAATATACAATAAATGGAATCAGCTTGTATAGCGACTATCGAAGAAAGTTCTAAGATTTATGATGAAAATAAAAATTTTGAATTAAAATTGGAGAATGAAAATGAAGAGAATTTGCATTAAGGTATGCGTATTTAGTATATATTTTTCAGAGAGTCGCAGTATTAAAGTAAAAGAACTTATGCTTCAATCTTAAGGCCATAAAAATATATTTAAACTGCTATTTTTTGTAACTGTTGGATTTCATGGAATTATCTGATAAGGTTTCTTAATTAATTTCAACGCGGATTTCATAGAATTATCTGATAATATCTTTTAAGCAATAACTTAATTAATTTCGGTTCGGTTTTAGTTTTCAAAAATGATAAAAACGGAAGGTAAGAAAATGAAACGGAAATTAGCAACGTTGGTTATGGTTCTACTATTTCTAGGGACATTTTATCTGCCAAGGAGTGGTGCATGGCAAGCTGGTGGGGTTCAATTGTGTACATCGAGTACATCGAAAGAAAATCCTAAAATTTGCAGTGATGGGGCGCAAGGGGCTATTATTGTCTGGGAAGACTATAGAGATGAAATTCAAAAGGATATTTATGCGCAAAGAATTGATCTCGTAGGAGATACTCTCTGGAATATATCGGGCATCCTTATTTGCAGTACACCGGAAGAGCAAAATAACATTCAAATCATTGGCGATGGATTTGGAGGTGCAATCCTTGTTTGGCAAGATTATCGAAATGGAATGACGAATGCGGATCTCTATGCGCAACGAATTGATTCGATGGGAGTTTGTGTTTGGACTCTTAATGGTGTTCCAATTGTAAACGTAACTAAAACTCAGGAGAGCCCGCAACTTTGTAGCGATGGAGCAGGCGGCGCCGTTATCGTTTGGGTGGACTTACGTAATGATAAAGAAGATATTTATGCGCAGCGTATTCTGGCAAATGGGTCGGTAAAATGGACGCTTAATGGAAAGCCTATTTGCTTAGAGGCAAGCTATCAAAAATTCCCCAAAATAATTAGTGCTGGAGCAGGCGACTTTATTATATCCTGGCAGGATAATCGCAGCTATGATGATATTTATGCCCAAAAGATTAATTCAGCAGGAGTTTCACAATGGATCGCAAATGGAACCGTCGTTTGTAATGCGACTGGGAGTCAAGGCGCACCTGAGCTGTGTAGTGATGGCGCGGGCGGGGCTATTATCACCTGGGCTGATTATCGAGCTGGACTGTTAGATGGGAATATTTATGCGCAACGAATTAATTCGGCAGGAACGCCCCAATGGACAGGGAATGGAACCGTCATTTGCAACGCAACCCTAAATCAAGCTAATCCGCAGCTTTGTAGCGATGATGCAGGTGGAGCCCTAATTGGATGGATTGATTTTAGAAAGGGGTTGGATACTGACGTCTATGCACAGCGGATCACCCAAAATGAACAATTAGAATGGGAAATTAATGGAATTAGCATTTGTAATGAATCTAGAAGTCAAAATGATGTGGAAATTTGCTCTGATAACGCAGGTGGTGCCATCTTCGTGTGGCAAGATGATAGAAAATTTACAAAAGATTCAGATGTTTATGCCCAAAGGGTGAGCCCAGATGGAACAATTCAATGGAAATTTAACGGAGCAATCGTATCTAACACGACTACCGGCGAATATAAACCCCAACTCGTCAATGCCGGAGTAGGGGCAGCCATTTTTACGTGGCAAAGCGAAGTACCATTTGATGGAATATCTATGGATATTTATGCGGTCAGGATCCCCTTGTCTCTCGGTGGCGGTAACCCAGAACTTATCCTTATTATATTAGTCTCCACCATCCTCGGAATTTGCCTGGTTTTCTTTATTCTCTATAAAAGGCGCGAGCTAAATCAGTAGAGGAATAACTTCCCCTTTTTTTTATACGTTAAAAATTGGCGAGGCGGTCTAATTAGTGGAGCAATTTGGTCCGATCAAAATTATTAGTGGCAAATACAATTCGAAGTTTCCCTACTGCCGGTCAATTTTTATTGATGACAAAGTAAAAGCGATAATAGATCCGGGCTCAGGGAGAGAAATCTATTTAGATCTTGTGAAGAAAAGTAAAGTCGCTTATGTATTCAATACGCATTATCATTATGATCATATTCATTATAATTATCTCTTTTATCGGGCGAA
>CAYGYC010000166.1:0-8732 GCA_964353755.1 uncultured archaeon
CTCTCTCATTATTTTCGATTGCAACTGTTTCTCATCAATTGATTCTGAAAGACTTAATGCGGTTTGCAAAAACTCGAGCCGCTTGCCTTTTCTCAATCTAGAAGCTTTGAAAAGGAGACAATCAATTTCGAGCAAAGGTAATTTATGATCAATGCTTATTTTATATGCCTCTTCAGAATATTGTTTACTTGGTTCTTTATCGGATAATATTTTTGCTAATAGCAGTAATGCCTGCCCTTCATTGTCACTATCTCCTAAATCTTTCGATAGCTTCAGTGATTCCTCGGCAATCGACTGTGCTTTTTTTGTCTCATTTTTTTCCACTAATAATTTTGCTAAGCCTAACAACGCATTGCAAAGATCTTTCTTCATATTTTTCTGACGCGCCATTTTTTCAGCTTTTGTAAAATAATCAATAGCTTTGTTAAGATTGCCGCTTTTGAGTTCCATATCCCCCAGCGAAATATAAGATTTAATTATTCCAACAAAATCATTGATCGCTTGTTTGATTTCTATCGATTCATTGTAATTTTTAATCGCTTTATCCCATTCATTTTTATACTGGTAAATTATCCCGAGTTGATTATAGGAGATCCCTAATCCATAAATGTCCTTAATTTGTTTTTTAATTGACAAACTTTTCTTAAAGCAAGTTTCTGCTTCATTCCATTGAGTTTGGAACTGGTATATTGAACCTAATTGGCTTAAATTAATAGCAACACCTTGTAAATTGTCTATTTTTTCATTAATCTCCCGGGATTTATTGATAAATTCCTTGGCTTGTTCCAATTTATTTTGATTCATGAGAATTGAACCCATTTTACTGTATACTATTCCTAACCCTTCCTCATCCTGAATTTGATCCTTTATCACACGCGTTTCTTCTAAAAGTTCCATCGCCCGCCCATATTCGCCCTTCTTCATTAAGTTTGAAGACATTAAATTGAGCGTTGCTGAATAGCGATATTTATCATCCATCGATTTAACCAATTCTAAACTCTTTTCAAGATACTCATCACTCTCTTGAAAATGACCCAATTTGAAATGATTCAAGGATAATTGGTGAAATACATCAATTATTCCACCTTTGTCATCATTTTTTTCAAAAATTTTTAATAAAGAATTGAGAGTTTCAATGGCTTCCAGATATTTCCCGTTTCTATTGAGCTCTACAGCATTTTTAAACATTTCTTCTGTTATAGTCATAAAATTACATCTCACGTGCTGATTCTGTTTAAATAATCTTCAAATAGATAAATATAATGGTTTATGAAAATAAGGAATTCCACACATTAAAGGTTGGTAATAGGAGCATAAATTTACAATATGATTTTTAAAGATTCAAAAGGTAATGAAGCGTATGAATGAAAAAAATAAATTTATTCGGAGTTTTGAATGTCAAACACCTCATTAGAAGATTGGCTTCGCAATGAAGCCTTTCAAAATGGCTGTGCATTGATCGGAATTGCCGAATTGAATGAGATGGCGCAAAAAGAATTTCAAAAAGATATGGAGATCAATACTCCCACATTTCTTATAATTCTGGCAATGATTCTGGAAGACCCCATCCAAGATGTATGGACGCAAGCGCCTTCCTGGATAGACGGGAAAAATTATATAGACGAAGCATTGGCGCATGTTGCAACTCTTCTTGCGCTCAAACTTTCTGAAAGTGGATATTACTCGCGCCCGTTCGGATACAATGCCGCCTACCTTAAACATTTGGCAGTTCATGCTGGATTAGGAATAATCGGACGAAACAATCTGTTGATTACACCCCAGTATGGACCCCACTTGCGATTGAGAGGATTATTGACCCAAGCACCCCTAACTCCCTCCCAAAGCCTACTTAATTCGTTTAATCCCTGCTTGAAATGTCCTGACTTGCCCCCGTGCCTCGAAGCTTGTCCTGCGGGCGCTTTCCGAGCAAGGTCTCGCACTGATGAAGGTCAAGAAAATTCCAACAAGCTTCAACCGCGATCCGGCTACGCCAAAGAGATTTGTCGAAATTACTCTATCGCGCACTTAAAAGAAATAGGCCCATTCACGTATCTCTGGTGTCGCGCCTGCGAAGAAGCCTGCCCTGTCGGAAAGGAAAATCTCGCCTTAAAATTATCGGAGTAATTCGTCACCTAAATTTTTAGCAATTAATCAATCAGTTTCGCGGTTGTTAGCCCTTTAATCATCCAATCTCCAAACATGGCTGCCAAAGCTTCTTTCATCTCCTTGCTCAAATCCAGGACCGCAAATTTTTCTCGAAGAACGCTTAAAATATATTCTTTAGTGGGGTTTTCTTTCCATTTCGACAGAAGAAATTCTTTCCAGTACAGACCCTGTGATTTGGCATATTCTGGCAAGGTCTTCGCCAGATCCTCAGTGAGCATGCCGTAATGCGCCATACAAATGGTTGCATAATCGATAGTTTTTATTTTTTCACATGATTTCATGAGACTTTCATGATTATATTCTGGTGGCATAATGGGTGCTAGGAATAATTCCGCATGCTCTTTATAGCCTAAGGAATCACCGATAAAGAGATTCTTATTTTTGCGATCAAGGATTGAAAGACTGCAGTTGGTATGACCGGGGGTTTCAAACACCTCTAATTCAAGCCCGCCAATGTCAATTCGCGTTCCCTCCTTAAGCGGCGTAACATTTTCAATTGGTTTTAAGCGGGGCGAGACATCACTAAACCATTTATTGAATTCTTGGGAATTTTTAAGAGATGCTATCCCGCGGTGAGATGCCATAATTTCTATATTGGGAAATGCCTCTCGAATGGTATTGGCACCACCCGCATGATCCCAGTGCGAATGCGTTAGGAGGAGAATGTCGGGTGCCGAATTTAAATCTTTCAATTTTTTAACAATTCGTTTTCCCTCCGACTTTCCTGAAGCATCGATTAGGACTTGTTTTTTCTCACCCTTAATTAAGAAGCAAGCCATATTTTCTTCTCCACCAAATAAAAACGAATCGATCAGATAGGTGTTTCTATTTAATTTTCCTTCTTTTTTGATCCATCCCAAATTAATCACCATTAATTATTTTCTTTTTTTATAAATTCTAAGATCCCTCCTATTCTTTCCGGAGGCTATTCCATACCTAACCAATCAGGGGCGAAAAAGAGCCCGGCAGGAGCCTGTTGCCCATGAGGATACTGGCGAGTATCGGAAACTTGAGTAGCTACCGCCGAAATAAACTCTGCAAGGCTATGAGGATTAAGTTCTAGGGTGACATTCCTCCCCTCGAGCTTGTACAATGCATTATTCGGAGCATCAGGCGTTAGCTTGACGATCAGCCAATCAAACCACTCAAATTTCGCCCCGACCTTTTTCCCATATTGCTCAAAATCGAAATCTGGAGGAGGATTAGATTTGAATCGTCGAGTCCCTTTTCCATGGGTCTCAAAGAGATCTAATAATCCTTTGAGACTATCAACCAATGTCTGTAACGCTGCAGCAGATCCATAAATGTAAATATTATCCGGCCAGTCCGTTCTATGGCGCCGCTTCACTCGCCATAGATAGAATTCTAAATCGTTCCACTCTTTCCGCGGATCCAGTCTGCCCATAAACACCACCTGATTGAGCTTTCAACTTCTATATCATAACTTATATCAATTACCAGTAATTATTACCTGTTATTTAAATTCTAAGATTTTCCTATTTGAAAATATTTTAAATCAATTAGATTAATATAAGAAAAAGATCAGAATTAAAAATTATTAAATAATATATCGACATCCTAGCACTAAATCACGCAGAAAGTGGCAAGGAGCTGGAGAAATGGAAAAGAAAGATAAAGAAGCTGAGAAATTAAAGCAAAAAATGAAAGAAGATGAGGATAAACATAAGCGAGAGCGCGCCCGGGATAAAGATGAAATTAAATCTCTTCAAGAGCAGATTAAAGAATTAAATAAAGAAAAGCAATCTATTACAATCAGTCAGGAGCAGGCTATTCACGAAAAAGATAGCATTCTAAGGCAAGTAAGTGACCTTGAAGATGAGACCAAGCGACTATATCATGAACTCACTCAAATAGCGGCATTAAAAGGGCAAATAAGTAGTTTAGAATTAAAAATTGCCAATCAATCATCAAAAATAACGGAATTAGAACTATCCCTGAAAGGTAAGGATGAGATAATTAATTCGTTAAAGACAACCGAAAGCCAATTGCGGATAGAAATTGGCAATAAAAATGATGAAATAAAAACGAAAGAATTACAAATTAATAAATTAAACGCGGATCAAATGACCAAGAGTCAATCGTTGCAGACTGCAGAAGCGACTACCACGCAATTAAAAGATAACATTAATAACCTAACGGCAGCCGTGGAAGGTCTGAAAGCGGAGATTGAAAGATTAAATAATGAGAAAAAGGAGATCGATGCGGCCTTAATTCAGAAAGATGGAGAACTTACTAGCTTAACGAACGAAATGGGTACAATAATCGCAAAATCTAGAGAATTAGAGAATAAATCTAAAGACTTAGAGAAGAAACTGGCTGAATCCAAGAAAGCTATCGAATCCGCTGAGGCAGGCCTCATTTCTGAATACCTTCCCAACCTCATCAAAGGGGATACAAAAGCTGCTGATAGAATTGCTGAAATCGCCCAAAGAATTAAGCACAATGCCGTCATTTCAATACCGAAATTTGATTTAATTCCGAAAATATTGAAAGTTGAAAATTTAAGAGCCTCTACGCGAGTACGCATCATATCTTCTATAGATTTCAAAAATCCGACTCATAAAGCGATTTTTGAGCGCTTAGGGTCTAATATTGCGGTTCGCCATGAAGATCAAATCAATCTCTGGGGTATAATTCGCGACCAAGAAGAATTACTCATTGCACCCAATGATTCAGCAGGAACCCCTGTAGGTATTGTTGTTGATGATCCCTATCAAATCGAACTTCTTGGTAATATTCTCCTAAATATGTGGGGCAAATCGCGGGTCGATGTGACAGCAACAAGATTTTCAAGTTGAGAGCAAATATCTCGTATTTTCATTATTTTTCTCTTTTTACAAGGAATTTCTTTTCCCTCTTTTTTTATTAGGTGGCACTCTAATTATTTCTTAACCAACAATAATACAAAAACGCGATGAAACCAAGGAGATATTGTTTTATAAATAAATATAGGATGTAAAAGTATGAGTGAATCGAAAAAATTTATTCGCGGATTCGCCACCCGCGCCATTCATGGCAGTGAAATAGCCAAGGGTGAGCATGCACCAATATCTACGCCTATTTTTCAAACGAGTTCCTTCGATGTGAAGCGGGCCTTAATGGGCGCGCCAGTCCGACCAGAATTTATCTATACCCGGGGCGGCAATCCCACAACGAGTGAATTTGAGAAAAAAATGGCAAGCCTGGAAAATGCAGAAATGGGTTTGGCATATGCCTCCGGAATGGGGGCAATCTCTGGAACCCTTCTTGCTTTATTAAACAGCGGCGATGAACTAATTAGTGATACGGATGTTTATGGAGGATCGTACGCACTGTTTCATAATTATCTTAAAAATCATGGAATCGATGTGCATTTCATTAATATGAATGATGAAGCGCAAATTGAGGAGAGTATCAATGAGCATACGAAATTATTATATTTTGAGAGTCCTACAAATCCCACCCTGAAATTATTAGATATTAAAAGGATTGTGAAGATTGCCAAGGAGCACCAATTACTTACCGTAATTGATAATACTTTCAGTTCGCCGTATCTTCAAAATCCGATTGACTTTGGGGTAGATTACGTGATTCACAGTTGCACTAAATATATTGGAGGACATGGGGATGCTTTAGGAGGTATAACGGTTGGCACATCACAAAAAATAATTCAAATTATGCCTGAGTCACATGAACTTGGAAGTACTCTCTCGCCTTTCAATGCCTGGCTCTTCCTTAGAGGATTAAAAACACTCGAGGTTCGGATGCAACGCCACTGTGCAAACGCGCTTGAACTGGCGAAATTCCTAGAGACTCAAGATAAAGTGGAACGAGTTTTGTACCCCGGTCTTCCCAATCACCCACAACATGAACTTGCGAAAAAACAAATGCGCGGATTCGGCGGAATGGTGACCTTTTACCTCAAAAAGGGATATCCTATTGAGAATCTTATCAAACATCTCGAAATTCCTGCTTATACAGTGAGTTTAGGCGATGCGGATACCTTTATTGAAGATCCCTTCACGCTCTCGCACTTTTCAGTTCCACGAAAGGTAAAGCAGGACATAGGGATCACCAAATATATGATTCGGGTGAGCGTAGGGCTTGAAACTATCGAAGATCTCATTGATGACTTTAAAAACGCCTTTCAACAACTGTAGAGGATATCTATGCTAATGAATTGTAAAATTGAAACAAATCGTAAATCCTGTAGTTGCAGCTATCTCTCTTGTGATAAAAGAGGGAAATGCTGTGAATGCCTGCAATCTCACTGGAGCAAACAAGAGTTACCAGGTTGCCTCTTTCCACCTGAACTTGAACGGACCTATGACCGATCTCTGAAAAGCTTCCTTTTTTATTGGAGAAATAAGATATAAGCTTTAAAAAATTTAAAGGTTTTTCCTTTTATTTTTAAGAAATTTGATGATTTATTAAAATTAATCTATAAACTCTTTAATTTTATTCACGCCTTTAACGGCATCTTGGCTGGAGGCATCTGCACCCACATAGACGCGCACGGAATCATCCATTGGACCGCCCCCAACTATTATTTTCACCTTGTCTCGGAGACCCTTTTCCTTTAGAGCATCGATAGTTTTTTTCATTTCGTCAATAGCAATAGTCAGCAATCCGCTCAAACCAAGTACCTGCGGAGATTCTTTCTTTACGGCCTCCACAAAGCGCTCTTCGCGCACATCCACCCCCAGATCTACGATCTCAAACCCCTCGCCTCTCAATAAACTAATCATGATATTCTTCCCAATATCATGAATATCGTTTTTCGCGGTCCCGATGACAATTTTGCCTCTAAAGGCAGGTCTATCCGTCACCGCCAATGCCGGTTCTAATGCTTTCATGATCTCCTGAAAAATTTCGGCGCTGAAAATAAGGTCGGCTAAGAAGTATTCTTTCGCCGCAAACTTTTCCCCGACTTGTTGCATTGCTTCTCGAGCATAATTTATTATTTCCAATGCTGATTTCTGGTCTTGTAATTCTTGAACTAATTTTAGTGCGCGATCCTCATCTAAATTCACAATTGCTTGGATTAACTGTTCTTCTGCCGCCATCTTTCTCACTTCGTAAAATTCGATTAATTGTTATTTTTATCCTTTTTTTAACTTTTTGAAGAAATGCTTATTTCACGAAAATAAATATATTCTTCGGATGTCAGAAAAATATACGAATATCTTATTCGGAGGAAAAAAATGTGTTATTCATAATTAATCCGAAATCTGCGAATGGCAAAACCGAAAAACGATGGAATGAAGAAATCCAGCCGCTTTTAGACTCCAAAGAGATTAAATATCAGTCCATCTTTACCGAATCACAAAACCACGGAACGGAATTAGCCCGGAATGCTATTAAAAATGGGGAAAATTTCATTGTTGCCGTGGGAGGCGATGGAACCTTTAACGAAGTGGCAAATGGGTTTTTTGAAAACGCGCATCCAATCAATCCCGACTGCGCCTTGGGCGTAATTTCTAGTGGCACGGGTTCCGATTTTATTAAGACTGCTGAAATCCCGAAACTATTTCCCGATGCCCTAGATCCTTTGTTAAATGGCGAAATCCAGCGCCAGGATGTGGGTATTGCCCGCTTTACTGATTTGGAAGGAAAACCAAGCACCCGGCTCTTTATCAATGTAGCGGATACGGGTCTGGGTGGTGATGTAGTCAATCGGGTCAATAGAACCACTAAGCGATTGGGCGGGAAATTCTCCTTTCTAATCGGCTCAATTCGGGGAATTCTCCACCACCATAAATCGCAAAGCCAGTTAATTTTGGATGATAATGAGGCGATGGTCTATAAGTATAATGCCAATATGAGCTGCATTTGCATTGGCAAATATTTTGGCGGTGGGATGATGATTTCGCCACATAGCCTTAGTACGGATGGCTTATTCGACGTAGTTACCATTCAAGATGCTTCCCGATGGAGGTTATTGCGTAATATTGGTAAAATCTATAAAGGAAAACATTTGGAGATGCCTGAAGTCAAAGAACATGCTCTCAGCAAGAAAGTGGCCGTTATTTCTGAAATGCCGGTCTTTTTGGACCTCGATGGCGAACAAGTTGGGAAAGGTGAACGCTTCGAATTTGAAATCATTCCTCAGGTTCTACCCGTGAAAGTGGGTAAAAAATAGGAATTATTTTGAAAATTTTTCATAGCAAACAATGTCTGCGAGCGGCTTTCGGGTTGCAGGAAGACGATGTGCATGTTCTGGAGGATCGATAGGATACCCCAGTGGGGTCATGGTGATAATAACCCAATTTTTAGGGATATCAAGTAATTCTTTGACTGCAGTCTCTACCTTTTCAGGGACAGTCGGATACCAGGCACTGAAACAAGTTCCTAAGCCCCGTGCCCAGGCTTCCAACATTAGATTTTCCACTGCTAAGGTCGCATCGAGCATCCACCAACTTGACCGGCGTTTATCCCCCAGAGCTACGATAAGGATCGGTCCATTCATTAAAAATTTCTGAAACTTCTTATAAGGTAACAATTCTACAATCTGTTCCATCATCTGTTTAGACTGCGCCAGTTGCATCTGAACCTGTGGCGGTATA
>CAYGYC010000166.1:8742-9578 GCA_964353755.1 uncultured archaeon
CACCGGAGGGCGCCCACTGCGCCGCTTCCAATACGCCTCTTACATCCTCCTCCGATACCATCTCCTGTTTAAAGCGGCGGGTACTGCGCCGAGACTTAATAATCTCCAAGATACTTGTTTTCTTTTCCATATGCTCGCACCATAAACAATATTTTAATGCACATAATCTGTCTTTTAATTAATTTTGAAGTATTATAAACATTCTCTTAATTAAATTAAGAATTGGAACGGTTATCACATTCGTAAATTTAAAAATGATACTCATTTTTGCATAAATATATATAAAAATGAAACTTAAAGGTAATAAACAATTTTACTTTAGATTTCAATTTTACTTTAGATTTCTCCCCTTTAGAAAAATAAAAAGCAAACGGAGCAAAAGGATTGTGACCACGAAGGAAAAAAAAGAAGCACCGCAAAAAACAAATAAAATTTTATTATTGGGTTTAGATAATTCGGGAAAAACTTCAATTCTCTTGAGTTTACAAGGAAATACGAACTTACTCTCCTTCTACTCGCTGAAACCTACGGCGGGATTGAACATCGTCAAAATTGAAATTGATAGAAGCGTGTTTTCAATCTGGGATTTGGGCGGGCAACAGCAGTATCGGTCAGATCATTTAAAAAATTTAAAGAAATACCTTCAAGAGACTGATAAAATCATATTTGTTATTGATGTTCAAGATATAGAACGATATGAAATGGCCTTACAATATTTTGATGCCATTATAAAAGTGCTCAAATTGAGTAATGAGAAAGCCCAACTTTCTATATTTTTACATAAATTTGATCCAAATTTAGAGAGCAATGCTAACTTTTCGTCAGAAAAGATTTCC
>CAYGYC010000167.1:0-9559 GCA_964353755.1 uncultured archaeon
GAGAGGGTAGTATTTAGCGGATCTATGGCGAAGAAATGATGTTGCAAGTGTAAAATCGTCTGATTTACTACCGCATCGCCCCCATTTACTAATAAATGATCCCCTTCGGGAAGAATAAAGAAACTAGCGTTAGTTCCTAGGGTCGCATTTGCATCGACGGCATTAAGATAGGAAACGGTTTCATCTTTCATCCCTTGGATAATTAGCATTCGCGGACCATAGGCATCGGGAGCGGGTTGTGCCCCCAGAGATCCATTAAAGTAATTCACCGGATTATGATCGAATTGGTACGAGAGATTATCAAATAGGTTCATATCGACTTTTAAATTTTTGAGAATAGTATCGAAATTAATTTCGCCCGTTGTAAGAGTATCAAGCATCCGGCTCGTATTAAAGACTCCGGCCCAGGTAACGCAGGCATTGAGTCGATCCAAGTGGCCTGCCTCATATCCCATTGCCAAAAAGGTGGTCCAGCCACCAAGCGAGTGACCACACATACCAACTGTACTCAAATTAAATAGATCAGGGCGCGAATAGACATAATCAATAGCTCCAATTGCGTGCTTCCAAAAGTAAGGGCCTAACGTCCCAGTGGTATGCCCATGACCACTTAAATCGATGGGCAAGGCAAAAATCCCCTCCTTCGTCAATTCAGTTGCTAGTCTTAGGTCCGTCGTTTTCGTTACCTCAAACCCATGAACAATTATGACAACGGGATAAATTCGTCCCGGCTCATAGTCCACCGGGTAAAATAAGTTTCCACTCGTGATTTCCACTACTCCCGTATCCAAGGTACTTGGAAAAGTAAGAGTCTCAACCCGCGCAGTTGTATTATAAAATAAGACTAATTGCGCAGTTAAACTCCCTGCAAAAACCAAAAAAGGTAACATAAGGACAATCAATTTCTTCTTGGATATCATAAGTTATACAATTTGTGAATAATTTTAAAAATATTTTGAGTGATAGAGATTAACTAATAATTTAAAGGAATTATATATTCTATTCAACCGCCTTAAAAAGAAGAAAGATAAAATGGAAAGCATTATTGGGATCTGGATTTTTGATCAAAAAGGGCAACAGCTCTTCAGTCATGAAATTAGTCTTGTAGGGTCTGACCAAACGGATTCTGCTTTGTTTCAGGGTTTTATTTCTTCGTTAGAAAAGTTTGCGGACCATCTAGGAAAAGAGCAGATCGAACAAATTGAGATGGGAAAGATTAAAATTTTTCTTTCACGGGATAAAGAGACCAAAATTAGTTTTATAATTAAAACCACCAGAGATGTAGATAATAAAAAGGCATCTAAATTATTAAGTAAAATTCAGAAGGATTTCCTCCAGACTTTTAAAGCGTATTTTAAAAAATATGATTCAAGCGTTGAAGAAATTAACTATTATTTCAAAAAATATGAGCCCCACGATTTAGGGATTTATATTAATAATTTATTCAAGACCTATATCGAAAAATTGCTTGGAATTTCTATAAGAGATAAAATGACTGATTTTGGTGAAGAAGAAGAAGAAAAAGAAAAAGAAGAAGAGCAGATATAATTAAAAGGTAGAGCAGAATATTATATGGAAAGCATCACTGGCATTTGGATTATCGATGAAAAGGGCGTAATACTCTTCAACTATGAAGCTTATCCGCAAGGATCTCAAGAAGTTGAATCTGTTTTAATGCAAGGCTTTATTTTTTCTATCGAAAAATTTGTAAATGAATTAGGAGAAAAACAAACCGAACGAATTGAGCTGGGTAAAACCAAAATCTTGCTCTCAAAGGATGAGGAGACCAAATTCGTTTTTGCACTTAAAGCTACTCAGCACGCGAATATTAAAACCCTTACCAAGCTCTTGAATAAAATTCAGCGAGATTTTATTAAGAGCTTTAAGCCCTATTTCAGTAAATATGATCCACAGGATTTACGCTTATATATTAGTACTATTTTCAAGGAATACATTGAAAATTTACTTAAAACTACGGGTAAAGATAGAATGGCGGAATTTTTTGAGAAAACCTAAAAAAAGGGGAAAAAAGGGGCGTTAATCCCATAAAAAAACTATTTATGGACTTAGTGTGGTGGAGTAATATCTTTTTTTATTGCTTTAAAATAGATTAGAAAGGCAGCTACTGCAAAGATAACGGCAAACAAGAAAAGCCAGTGATATCCAAGGGTTTTGGCAATGAAGCCGCTGAAGAGACTACCTAAAATAGCAGAAGCCCCGATGATTATGCTGTAAAGTGCTAAAATTTCTCCAATATTTCTTTGAACTAATCGAGGAAGCGTATTTTGTAAAGCCACATTCATCAAACTATAAGAAATTCCACTTACCACTAAAAGAGTAATTACGATAATGAAAGAGCTAAGAAAGGAACTCGTTACAGTCAGCGTAAGAAAAGCGAAAATGGTAAAAGTGCCATAAGCTGCAATTCTAAGTATTAATCCTATCAGAAGGATCCTGCGATTTCCTTTTTTATCCACCCATTTACCCGCAAAAGTAAAGCCGATCACCGAAAAAATGTAATAAGCGAGAAAAATCCAAAAGATATAAGATGCCCCAATAGTTAGGTCAAGCATAAAGGCAGAAAGTGGGGTAAATACCAGATTCGATGCTAGGTATAGTAAAAATCCGGCTAGGAAAAACAAAACAATGGTGAAGGTGATTTGACTTTTTCCGGGTGATTCCTGATCCAGCGGTTTTACTTCATAGGAACTGTATCTCCGCGGTTGGAAGAGTGAGGAGTAAGTAGGAAGATCGAGATTCATTATTGGAATTCTTTCGACCTTTTGTTTAATAGTATCAACTTTAATATCTTTTATGAGAAAATAGCCTAAAATTGCACTCACTCCACTGAGGATGGCGCAGATTAGGAAGAAGATTGCAAAATTACTGGGGAAAAACATTTGAAACAACGCGCCAAATACCAATCCTACACAGGCACCAATTCCAGTCCGTTGGTGATATTTAGAAATTGTTTCCTCCCACTGGTCCGGGGGATACTTATCAAAGATATACATTGTTTTTGCGGTATCCCCTGCGCCTAATAATAAGCCCGAAATAACTGCCAAAATAATTAACCAGGTGATATTTACTGCGAAGAAATAGCCAAATAAAATTCCAAATCCACTTATCAATGCAATTAAAATAAAGATTTTACGCTTTCGCGTGTCATCCGTTAACTTGCCCCAGATAAAGGTTAATGGTAAACTAACCCCTGATGAAATGGCAGATATCATGCCAATATTAAAAACATCGCCGCCTCCAAGAAAGAGTATAAATATGGGTAAGAGCGTCCCAGAAGCAGCCATTGCCGCTGCAAATGGGATAAAGGTCGTGATCCAGAAATCCTTTTTTAATGTCTGACTCATTTTTTATAACCTCTTTTCATTAATTTCGAGGATTATTCTATCTTTATGAAGTGAATTATTTAATCTAAAAAATCTATCTCTTAAGGACTAGAATAGATGATTCAATTTAATAAATCTATGGTTTTAGCAACTTTGCAAATCGATCCGCAAAGTTACGGATCTGATCCAATGCCCGTAAATCATTTCGCCCCTCATAATCTATTTTGATACCGAGTGGTTCAAGGGATGTTTTCGCCCCTGACTTCATAATCCCTTTCGAAACCCCTCCCATCTTTGATGTCTCCGAGAAATCATAAATTGGACCCAATGGTTCATAGATTTGAGCCTTTATTCCAAGAGAATCCAGTTTTTTTATCAAGTAATCGTTTTTCGCTTTCTCCGGGTCTGTGACCACCAATCCACAACTAACGAAAACGCCAAGAATTCGTTCCTGTTGGGGTAGTTTATCTTTATTTTTCTTTAAGAATTTCTGAGGCTCTTTCATCCATCGACCCATCATGATTCCAGAAGCAACAATTACCCCACCAAAATTCTCAATTAGAGGCCAATTCTTCTCTTTAGTATGTTTAAGATCTAAAAGCGTAGTTTCGCTTCCTTGTTCCCTCAGAAAATTTCCGAGAAGCTTCGCGGTATCTGCGGTCGTCCCATAACGCGTTGCATAAGCAATTAAGACATTCTTATTTTTCGTCGACGTATATCCACCCTTCATCAATCAAACAAAATAAAGATGAATAGAAAAAATTTAATCCCCTAAGGCGGAAGTAACCAGATCGAGTAGATCTATGACTTCAAGCGGTTGGGTTGGATTAAGGTCCTTAGCGGCATCTTGTAAATTGCGAAGACAAAATGGGCAAGCGGTTATAATACCATCAACGCCTAATTCTAGTGCTTCTTGTATTCGTCCTTTGGCAATTTGGGTAGCCAGATCAGGAAAAGCAGATTTTACACCACCACCTGCGCCACAGCACCACGCATTTTCTTTAATGCGGGTCATTTCAATGAATTCAAGTCCTGGCATTTGCGTTAGAATGTATCGTGGCGCTTCATAGACCTTCAAATGGCGTCCCAGATGGCAGGGATCATGGTAGGTTACTTTACGATGTACTTCATTAGTAAATTTCAATTCGCCTTTTTGCAGTAGGTCTTGAATTAATTCCGTGATATGAAGGACTTTCAAATTGAATTCCGGTACTAAACTCGGGTAGTCAAGTTTGAGTGTGCGGTAGCATCCAGCACAATGGGTGATAATTTGAGTCACTTTCCGTTTTTTTATTTCTTCCACATTGTGTATGGCCAATTTCTGCGCTAAAGTACGATCGCCCGCGCGTAATGCAATGGATCCACAACACCATTCCTCCGTCCCTAGAATCGTATAATTAACATTCGCTTTATCCAGGATTTTTATTATTTTTTGAAGAATATCTGGAATTCGGTACGCTTCGGTACATCCCATGAAAAGCAGATAATCGGCTTCTTGAGGGAAGGTTTTATCGGGAGGTATCCCGTTCGTTCGATTCGCTGGGAGTTCAAAATAAGGATTGTAATTAGTAGCACAACATTCTAGAATTTCGGTATGGCGAGGAATAGCGAATCCAGCCTCATGCAAATCTGCTCGCAGGGCTTCCCAAATTTTCGGCTGGTCCATCAACTGCGAGAGTGGATGTGGAAGGGTCGGATGATAGGAGACATTACAACTACTTTTACAGGAGCCACAAATCATACATTGAAAAATCATATCTACCAAATTTTGGCTGGGCTCGATTTGCCCTTGAAGTAAGCCATTTGCCAGCATGATTTTCCCGCGCGCAAAAAAAGGTTCCCATTTTCCCGGGAGTGTTTCATATACCGGACACACTTGGTAACGTCCCACCGCCGGACGCACTTGGGTACGGCAGTCCCCACATCGGTAGCATGCTTCAATCATCCCGCGAACTTCTTCTAAATGTTTATACTTGGTTTTGCTCATTTTGAACCCTCCATTTCAAACATAAATATTCCCGGTAGTAGTATATTGTGAGGATCTAGAACTTTTTTAATACTTCGCATAAACCCATAGTATTGGTCCGAGAACGCTCCCGATGTGACCAATTGGCGTGAGGTAACATACCCTAGCATGTAATGCATCGCCCCCGCCTTGATCACGGCGTCCAACTGATCTTCCCACAGCTTAAGATTTAAATCGCGCAATTCAGGTCTGATAGCCGTGGTGAATCCAATTGCTAGTTCCACATTGTTTTCGCCTGCTAAACCCACAGAGCCACAACCTGTCCCGGGCGGGACCCTAGTCATTGCTTGAATTTTTTGGAAGTCATCCGAATGTTTTGCACCCCAGCGGTCAATATGATCCAAAACTTCAGGAAACTTAGCAATTGGACAATGGGCTTCTGCGGTTAAGGATTGCGTTCCCCTAGGTAGACCGAAAGTATTTTGGTAAAAACTCCAATGACCATTCATCTCATAGTGATATTTCGCAAAGTTGCCATCTTCAATTTCAGGACCGAGGGCTGTACCCGTATTTTTCTCCACAATAGCATCTAAATTTTCAACATTTGCTTCCAATTCTTTCTCTGAAAAAGCCTCGGTAGTATAAAAAACGGCAGCTTTCCCTAGTTTCTTCCACGGTATGTAGCATGGCGGATTCATAGCCGCCATCGCGACTACAAAATAGAATGGAAAATAGAATCCATCGTAGATTCCAAACCCGCCCTTAGTCAGCCACTCTGAAAATATATTTACACCATATTTTAGATTACTCTTTTTTATTGAAAAGGTTTTGCCTGCATGATAAGGTGGTTTAGGGTAGATTCTTAAAGTGGCTTTTGTCTTTATGCCGTGAATTCCATTGTCGCCCAGGAATAATCCTGAATAATCCGCCCCAAATCCATAGCGGCTAAAGGGGTGCTCCACATACTTACAACAAAGTGATCCGGTATTAATGATATCACCCTGGGGGAGGACCACTTCTAATCCAACGACGTGCCTGCAACAGGACCCGTATTTCGCGCCTCCACCGCCCCCGACTGAATTATGACTTAGCCCACCTCCAATAACGGCCGACATTCCCGATCCAGGTCCTAAGCATCCTGTATAAAATCCCTTTTTGAAGAGTTCCCCATTTAAAGCAGCCCATGTTATTCCGCACTCTGCGGTTACGACCTGATCCTCAATATTGATTTCAATAATTTTATTCATTCCGGTCATATCGAGCACAATACCGCCCCGATGGGGAACCGCACCGCCCATAAGCCCAGCGCCACCACCTCGGGGGACCACCGGAACGAGTTCTCGATTTGCTAATCGTAAAATTTCTGATACTTCTTCCGTAGTTTTAGGGCGGACTACATAGTCCGGCATCTCTTGATACACGGCATCCGCATCTTTGCTATAACAGTAGCGAATATATTCATTATCGGAAACCGAATCTACTCCTACAATTTCACGCAATTGATTAAAAATAGACATAGACCTAACCTATAGAACCAATTTTTAAAATTATTGTATTTAACAACTTTTTTTTTCAATAAAATTGTTTTTCTAAAAATTCGCTCTCATAAATTCAAAAATTTTTTATGAGTTATTATGATTATACAATAATAGGTCTTTATAATTTTTGAATTTTTACTTTATTAGGGAACCGAAATTGAAAAGATGTCTTAGCGCTTCAATGATAAGCCAAAATAAGCAGCTGATCGAATTATTCGAGCCACAAAAATTTATAAAATTAGTATATCTTTTTGGGTCGGTTTCTAGAGGAAAAGAAGGAAAATTAAGTGATATAGATTTAGGTATATTGCTCGATAATTCCTTAAATAAGAGAAGAGTATTTGATCTTCAGTTAGAATTAATCGGTAAAATAACTACAATCCTGAAAACGCATCATTTAGATTTAATTATTATGAATGATGCACCTCTATCACTCAATTTTGAAATAATTAAAGCAAATTATCCGATTTATGTTAGAAATGAAACCGAAAGAATAGATTTTGAGCATTATATTCTTTCAAGATACCTCGATAGGCGATATTATGAAGTGCGATCTATGAATGAGTTTTTCAAAAACGTTATCGACCAAGGAATTTAGGTGCTATTATGGATGAAAAAGAAAAAATTCTTAAAAAATTGCGTAATATGAAAAAATATGTTGATTTTCTCAGATCCCACAAATCAATCACAAGAGAAGGATTAGAAGAAGATTATGAGTTAAGATCAGCTATTGAGAGAAACTTTCAACTTGCTATAGAATCTGCTATGGATATTGGAGAAATAATTATTTCAGTAGAAAATTTAGAAAAGCCCGAGGATTATAGAAACATTATGTTAATCCTTGGAAAAAATAAAATCTTATCAAAGGATTTTGCAGAGCAGTTTGCCGATGCTGCATGTTTTAGGAAAATATTAGTTCATGGATATGAAGATTTAGATTTAGAAAAACTCTATAACTATCTTCAAACCAAATTAGAAGATTTTAGCAAATTTGCAAAATTTATTGCAAAATATATTGAAGAAAAAGAAAAAGAAAAAGTAAAAGCAAATCAGCAATGAATATAAGAAAATTACAACATTAAAGATATGCTAAATAAATTCCATTACGAATGAAATCTCATCTTTAAAAATTTGATTAAAGTTAATTATATTTTAATTTCTTTTAATTCATATTCCGGACCGCCCAAGCCATAATTTATTGCATATTGAATGTATGGGACATATTGCATGGTTTTATCGGCATAACGCGGCTCATACTGTTTTAAAAAACTGAAGCCGTGAATATCCAACACCGTCGGGCAAGTGCTGGCAAAAATGTGTCCCGCATAGATAGGTGTGCCCCCATGACGAAGCTCATTAGCATGAATTAATGGCTGCACTGCATCCATGATAGTCAGATGGGACGGAGCGCCTGTTTGTTTCATAAGGAACCAATTGGCTTCGGCAATCATTTTCCAGCGATTCTTGATAATCATCATATGCATTTTGATGCGTTCAAATTTAGTAAAGTACCCTACGACCATTTTCAATGCGCCGGTCATACGCAGTTCCATATGGCGATGTGATTTGAGATTAGGTAACGAGATAATGGATTCAGCTTGAAAAGGAATCGCGGACATTTTGATTTTAAACCCGCGGGGTGATTTTAATTTTTTCATGGGCTGCTTATGAAGATTCAGAAATTCAATCCCATGTTTTTCGCAAATCCGTTTCATGGTAGACTCTTTCACCGAGCTTGCCTTGACATCCACGGCATGCCCATCTCCACAGGTAATTTCATGTCCGTGGTCCTGTAAATAGGTAATCACGGTTTCTAAAATTTCAGGATTCGTGGTGGTAGGATACTCTTCGTAAGAAACCAGATTGGGTTTGATGAAGACCTTTCCCTTAATTTGATCTTTAAAAAGATCTAGAATTTTTAAGGTGAATTCTTTTCGCTTTTCTTTACTTTCCTCAAATTTCGCAAAATATATGGTTTCGGGCATTACTATCCGCGGCTTATCTGAAATTTTATCTGAAAGTTTATTAATCTAACTTGATCATCTTTCCTTAATAATTCATTCATATGATATGGTGTTGATAAAATGGACGAGGAAAAACCCGTTAAAGCATATATGCAATTCCTTATCGAGGATATTTGTGCCAAAATCGGTCCGCGCCCACCCTGTAGCCCAGCAGAAGCAAAATGTGCCACTTATTTGCAAGAGGAGTTAAAGAAATATACTTCAACTGCAAATATAGAACAGTTTCGGTGTCATCCGGGATCTTATCTACCTCAATTCCAAATTCCGATCTTTTGCATAGTTGTTGCTACACTAAACTACTGGTTATATTTTTATACTCACTATCTAATTCTCCTAATTATTCCTTTATGTGTTCTCTTCTGCTCTTTACTGGTTATCCAGACTAATATCATGCGCAATACCGAGTTTATTGATCCTCTCTTTCCACAAAAGGAATCCACTAATGTGGTTGGTATTTTTAAATCCAAGGGAGAAGAAGTCAAGAGACGAATCGTGATCGGCGGGCATCATGATTCTAATTGGGAATATCCCATTCTCAATAAAAGTTGGAAAACATTAGGTCTATTGATGGCGCTTCCTGTGATTTTAAGTTACCTACTATTTGGTATCTTCATAATAAAACTCATTTTATATTTTTATGCATCCTATTATTTGTTTCTGTATGAAATCGATTTGATTATCCTGCTT
>CAYGYC010000168.1:0-9553 GCA_964353755.1 uncultured archaeon
TAAATTTCTGCCCGTTTCGGAAGGTTTTCCTGTTCAATCCATTTTAAACGATCAAGGTGGGATTCTTTATAGGGCTTATGTTCTTTTTTAATCCATTCTGCAAATAATTTATGCGCTTCTAAAGGTCCAAAACCGGCTTTAACTGCCTCTTCTCTCAATGCTTCAAAGATATCTAACAAATGATCGCTCACATCTTGCTGACATTGAACGGCACAATTACCACATAACGGACAGGCATAGATCGCTTTAATAATGGAATCACTCCATTGTAACTTATGATTCTTTATCGCATTTGCAATCCACACGCGTCCGGATGCCCAAAAGGTCTCGAACCAAAATTTCTCGCCTGAAGGACAACTCGTATTGTAATTTTTATACAGATATTTGCACGAGGAACAACGAGAACACTGATGCAACCATTTTTCCACCGCGGCTAATCCCATGAATTTCACCTTTGGTTTCTATTCGTATTTATTCCTAATAACTTATTATTTAAATGGTATGACAAAATAGTATCCTAAAAATCTTAAGTCTTCTTCAACTTTAAACCAGGTGATTTGATGATAGAAGTGATACAACATGAGATAAAAACAAAAAAACGTGAAGAAATCATTGATATTACAGAGGAGATTCAAGAGATAATCAGGAAATTAAAAGTTTCGAATGGCATATGTCGAATTTTTATTCCACACACTACAGCGGGGATTACCATTAATGAAAACGCAGATCCCAATGTCAAGGTGGATTTTCTATACATTTTGAAAAAATTAATCCCGCAATCTAGAGAATATAAACACACCGAAGGAAATAGTGATGCACACGTGAAAGCAAGCATGATGGGATTTTCTCAAACGCTTCTTTTTCAAGATAGCAGATTGGTGCTAGGAACCTGGCAAGGGCTCTGGTTTTGTGAATTTGATGGCCCGCGAACTCGCAATATGATGGTCTCATTAGAAGGGACAAAATAAGAATTATTCAAAAATTGCGGAGAGTGGAATGGGCTTATGACATTGAGGACACCCCGATCTTCGTCCGTAAGCTACTCTCCAATGAAGAACCAGCCCGCATTCACAATGATAGAACTCGCTTTTTGGTTTTCTGTTTAATTTCTTTTCTTTTATTGTTTCTCGTTCAATTTCGCGCTCTTTACTCTTCTTTTCTCTGGCATCTTCTAATACCTTTTGTTGTTTCTCTCTTTTTCTCTCTTTGATTTCATCCTCAGGAAACAATTTTTTTTGTTTTGCCATTTACTTCCCTAGATCGATTGAATATTTCGTTTCGAAAACAAATTGCATTTGCTATTTTACTCTCTCTTACAATTGTTGAAGAGGGGCATATAATAGCATTTTGGATTGTAACATTCCGTTCAATAATAGTATTATCGCCTATAGTAACATTGGGACCGATGATACAATTTTCTGCAATTTGACAATTGTTTCCAATTAAAATAGGTGGTTTTAGAGTAATTTGTTGAGAATCATAATCAGCTGGACTGGGAAATGCTTGATTTTTAGAATTAAGTTGGTCTAATAAGAAACTATTAGCCAATAAGAAATCTTGAACAGTATCTAAATCAAACCAATTTCCTTTTTGAATTCTAACGGCAGTCACAACATTTTTTTGTTGCAAATATAAATTTATTGTTTCTATGACTTTAGTATGGCCTAATTCCAGACTTTTTTTAATATAAGAGTGGAAATTTGTGTTGCAAATAAGGAGAGGAAGGAGCAATTTTACTTCACTTGCTGTCCCAACCACGTTTGAAGTAATTCCTAATACCCGTCGGATTGCCCCATTAATCGAAAGATGTGCTAGGGAATGTTGGGTATTTACTTTTTGGTCATCAAAAGCAAGGATTAATTTCGGTTCACTCGTTTTTTGAAGAAGATCTAGTAAAGCTGATGGCTCTATTAAGAAATCTGCTGGAATTAAGATAAAATGTTCATCGATAATTTCATCTATACATGCATTGAATGAGTATAATGGTCCCTTTCTAAAATCTTCTGCAATTTTTATTTTAATTTTAATTCCTTTCTTCTGAAAATGATCTATAAATGAGATAATTTGTTCTTTTAAATGCCCTACGGCAATAACCATATCAGTTATTCCTATCTGAGCGAGATTCTTTACTAGATGTTGAAGAATAGGTTTATTTGCTAATGGGATTAGAGGTTTTGGAAGGGTTTCTGTCAATTTTCCTATTCTTTTCCCATAACCTGCGGCTAGAATTATGGCTTTCATTAAAAAACCAAAGATTAAAAGTTTATTTTGTATTAATCTAAGTTATATGGTTCAGATAATAAAAATTAATCCAACCCATCCAGATTCGAAGATAATTCACCAAGCCCGAAATCTTATTTTGAAAGGAAAATTAGTGGTTTTCCCCACGGATACGGTATATGGATTGGCGACTGATCCTTTTAATAGACATGCAGTGATAACTTTATTGAAAGTGAAACAAAGGACACCAGAGAAAGGACTACCAATTCTTGTAGCCAGTATTGAACTAGCGCGCCAGATCGTTGAATTTACACCGTTGGCAACAACGTTAGCAACTCATTTTTGGCCAGGCGCTTTAACTTTAGTACTCGTTCTTAAGAAATCTATGGCAAATGAGGTTACAGGTAACAGGAGAACTTTAGGAATTCGCATTCCAAATCATCAGGTCGCAAGACAATTAGCAGAAGCTCCCATTGTTGGAACAAGTGCCAATATATCTGGAGAGAAAGATACAATTACAGCTGAAGATGCCATTAAACAACTTGGGGATTCCATTGATTTAGTATTAGATGGTGGTCCAACAACAGAGGGATTACCATCTACCATAATAGATCTTTGTGGTCCAACTCCCCACGTAATACGAGAGGGGGCAATAAAATTGTCCCTACTCGATCCGTTTTTAAGGTAGCTGCATGGCTTTAGGAATGAATTCGAGTAAGTCAGATGCCATAATATGAGGACCACTATATTTTTTCTCGGCAAATCCCCCTGCCAACCCATTTATGAAAGCGCCTGCATTTGCAGCCCGTATCGGAGGATAATTCTGAGAAAGAAGACATCCCACAATTCCACTAAGAATATCGCCAGTTCCTCCAACCGTCATTGCAGGCGTATGGGTCCTATTAATTTTGGTGGAAACTCCATCTGAAATAATATCTTCTCTTCCTTTTACTAGCAGAGTTACTCCGAGTTCTTTGGCTGAATTCTGAACGGTACGAAGTTTTTCAGATGAAGTTTTGAATTTTGTTAAATCAATGCCAGTCAAAATTTTATATTCTCCTAGATGAGGGGTAATTACAGCCGTCGTCCCACTTAAAATGGTCTTATTTTGTGCCATTGCTTTAATAGCATCTGCATCGACAAGGACAGGAATCCGGGATTCGCGAATTTTCTGCAAAAGAATTAAGATTGTCTCTGAAGTTTCTGGGTTCAATCCTAACCCCGGACCAATAATTATTCCGGAAGCCCATTTTATGAGGGGTTCAAGAGGCGTAAGGGCATTTTTAGATAAGTACTCACCAGGAAGGTCTCGGACAATTAAATCTGGTGAATAAGTCCTAATAACATTCGCAATACTTGATGGTGCTGCGATGTTAACTAAATCAACACCTGTTCGGAGGGCTGCTAATCCAGCTAAAGCGGGGGCACCCGAATAATAGTTATCACCTCCCCCGCCAATGATTAAAACTTTCCCGAAATCACCTTTATGGCTATCTGGGGCGCGTTGTTTGATCACGACCCTTAAATCGCCTGGACCCACAACAAATTCTGCTTCTGGTGGAATTCCAATATCTACAGGAATAATTTCGCCCGTATATTCCTTATTTTTAAGCAATCCTCTTTTTATTTTATGAAAAGTTACAGTTATATTCGCCTTCACTGCTAGATCTTGCACTTCTCCAGTATCAGGATTCATCCCTGAGGGGATATCTATGGCGATTTTTAAACCATTTAATTCGTTAATTAATCTAATGGCGCTCCCTATCGGTTCTCGAATCCTACCACTCACGCCAGTGCCTAGTAATCCATCTATAATGATATCTGCCTTTTCAAGTGGTAATGCTTTCAACTCCGAGCTATCATGTATAATGAAGGATTTAATAGAAAAATCCATATGTTGGATGGCATTCCAATTTTTCTTTGCAATTTCGGTTCTAATATTCTCTTCAGATCCTATAAGGACCAGCCGCACTTCCTTGCAATATCTACAAATATGTCTGGCAAAAACGAACGCATCTCCTCCATTATTTCCTGTTCCTGCAAAGATTATAATAGATTTATCTTTAATATTTCCTCTTGATTGAACAATTCTTGCTAATTCGCGCCCTGCATTTTCCATTAAAAGAAGAGTAGAAATCCCTAAATAACTGGCATTTTCATCTATTATTGCTATATCTTCCATCGATATTGGTTCTTGCATCTATAATCCCCATTTATTTTTTTTTGAAAAGAAAAAAAGAAGCGAAGGTTTTTCACATTTACTCTTCGATCTTAAAGAGGAGGTTTAAAATGAATCGCTGTCCCTTCCGAATGAAGATTGAAAAGACGATAATCCCAAGTAGGACACCTAGAATAAGTCCCCCTATTATAAGAACTTGAAATGGCCAATCTAACAAAAAGAACCATGATAGGCTCGGCTCGGACGCACTGAAGAGTAATTCCATAGCAAACCACATTCCGCCGACAATGATAACTACTACAGAGAGAATTACGCCCCAACTTATCACTTTGGCAATTATTTTTTCTTTACTTGTCCATTCTTTGTCACGTTCCATGCAAATTCACCTTTTAAATATGGTTTAATATATAATTTCGACCTTTTTTCCAAATATAGATACATGCCGTTAATGCAAAGAAAAATTCAAGTAATCCGACGCCAATTAATAGAATCCGAGCTCCGATTGTAGCATCATAGAGAAACCAATTCCATTTATCTGCCATTGGAAAGAGGTTTATTATAATCAAGGTTACCGCAAATAATATTACTAAAAATACAATAATAATACCTATCGTAAGGATAGTTGCCAAGTTCTTTTTAGGCTTTGACGCTGATCTCTGACTTGAAATAACTTCTGGTTCATCCATGATCATCACCTTATTTTTAGAATATACGTTGCTTGAATTTATGTTTTATTCTAAAAAAATAGGAGGGGGATTATTGAATAAAAAAAGGAAAGTTTATTTCAGCTTCTTTTTCTCACGTTTTTTCTTATCGCGATACCAAAAGAGCCAAATTACTGCAATCGCTATACTTATAATGGGAAGGATGTAACCTAAGAGGATATTATTGAGCGAATAGGTGATATGGATTTGAAGAGTAGAGGAGTAAATGCATGAATATTCGGAGGAAGCATTCAAATAGTAAATCTCGATAGTGTATTCCCGCATCCCAGTGTCCCATGGGCTTTTATAGTAAAGCAGTGGAATATTAATCGTCTCTGTTTCTGTAGGATCTATCGAAAATTCTTTAACATAAGATGTAAATCCATCCCCATAGGCGACAATTTTAATAGTGATTGGTGATTCTTTATTATTCTTAATTTGAATGGCAGACAGGGATTGCTGATTTTGAACGAGCTCTGAGGGAACGGAAACCGATGGTACCTCCATTGGAGGTCTCACCTCAATTTCGAAATATAAGGGTAGACCTTCCTGTGTTAAAGTATAATTGGCACGTTGGACAAAAATCTCACCATAATATGATCCGTAGGGAACATTTTCTTTCACTTCCAACGCAAAATAGTATTCTTGTTGAGTGGATGCAGGTAAGATTTGTATGGTGGGATTCTCTTTTAATGCGGGACAGCTAATTTTGACTGATAAATTACTGATATCACGAATCTTCCGATGTTCAAGTTCTATGACCGCTTGCCGTACATCGTCATCAGCAATCCAGAGTGGGACATAAAACTTCCTAATCACGACAGCAGATAGAATTGTGATGAAAAAGTAAGTGTCTCGTATGACTTTATTCTCAAAACTGACATTAATATAAATGCGATGATTACCAACGGGTGTTCGTTCATCCACTTCTACATCAATCATAAAGTAATTGTAACCAGTCGTTAAATTCCGAATTACGGTGGTGGGAATAAAGACTCCTGGAGAATATATGAACATGCTTACTGATAAATTCGCGATCATTCTGTGCTTGATAGTGACGTTACAAGGAATTATGTCACCTTGGGCAACAAATGCTTCTTTGGGATAGAAGAAGGGTATAGAGACACCATAATCTACATTAATAGTAATTTTTCTACTAGCGGAAGAATACCATGTTATCGGAGAAATCGATGTATTCGCATAAGATCCGACGACTGTAACATTATAACGCCCAAATAATAAGGCAATATTCGGGATTGGGCCAAACGTAAACCGTCCTATTCCAGTAGAATTAGTTACGGCTACCCTAGAAAACCAAATAGATGCATTCGGAAAATAGACGGTGAAGTTTAGGATGGCATCAGGTATCCCCTTATAGACTCTTAAATCCCAATAAAAGGCTTCGATTATTATCAAATCTTCTCCAATGGTGTATTGCCAATAGTTTTCGCTGACGATATAATCACCTCCAACGCCCCACATTAGCGTAAAAGTAGTGGGTGTTCGATGGAGATAAAAAACATTCCAATAAACCGCATAGGACGTGTTTTTAGCATAAATAGTGAAAAAGAAATCCTCTGCTTTAGAGAGGTTTACATCTTTGATTTTATATTCTTTCGTAAGGGGGTTATATTCGCATTTTAATTGCTGTGTTACTACTTGTATACTTGATTCAGCGCCTCGTGTCCATCCTATCATTGTTACATTTAAATTCGCCTTTATATTCGTACCAATTCCATTAACCAAGGTAATTGTTAAGTTACAGTAGTCTCCTACAGGAAGTTTTGTTGGCGGTAGAAAGCGTACCGTTGCATTTATCCAAGGTCGTGTGGCATTTGCAACCTGATATAATTTCAGCATAGCTTGAACAATCAGCGCACTTGAAGTTAAAATACCAGGATATATATTATACCATTTTTGATTGATAAAGCCCGATCTATTAACGTTGTCCCAATATCCATTGATGTCCCCCACTGCACTATTTAAATACGCATTATAGTGACCAGTAAAATAGGTATTCACGAAATTCATGGTATCCTCAGCGGTGTAATATAAAGTAGTATTTCCGGTGATGGAATATAATTCGGTGAGCGCTAGTATCGCCCATGCTTCAGTAGTCAAGAATTTTTGCAAATAAAGGGGTATTGGAAGCGAGAAATTATTTTCTAATTGCCGGTAGAATCCACCATATACCCGGTCATAAAAATATTTGAGCAGTACTTCAGCGGTCCTATTTGCTGTGCGCAAATAACTTTTTTGAGTGGGGTTATATCGATAGAACTGTAACGCAGTTAGTATCATTAGGGCATTTGCTTCTGTACTTTTTGTGTTCGGATTTGACCAATCATTATTAAAGAAAGTGAAATAGGATCCATTTATGTTATCCCAAAGAGATTGATTCATTTTAACAAAGGTTGCATTCGCGAGTCGAAATGCTTGGGCTCGAATATTAGGATTTATTCCTAGCGTTCTATTGATGGCAAGATTTGCCCAAATAGCAAAACAATTATCATGAATAGTTTTAGTAATAGAAAATGCAGAGGTATTACCTTCAAAATAACCAAGATTTGTAGAATCCCAGAATGTTTTATTAAAATAAAGCCAGGTATTATTTGCTAATTCTAGATAAGAGGGATCTCCAGTTCTATTATATAAATCCAAAAAGGAAATTACAGCCAGCGCATTTGATTCAGCCATAGTTATGGGAGTAGGTACATATGAAAGAGTCTTAGCTACATATCCTGATACATTTTTATGATCCACCTGAATTTTTGAAGAATTTAAGACTTGGCCGAGACTTTTTGCATCTAAACTAGAATATGAGAGGAGGCTTCGATTCGCATACCAATCAAATGCCCACAGAATGTTTCCAGCTATCTTTTCAAAAGCAATTAATGATTCAATTGCCCAAAAATTAGAGGCACTGTCATATTCATAACTATCTTCGTCATAAAATAAGATATTGTCGTAATTACTCCATAATTGGAGGATTAATGAAATAATTGTCGCATAGGATTTCTGAACATATATTGGGAAAGTGCGAGGAAATTGGTATTCGATTCGCCCAGCTGAATAGCCTTGTTTAAAAGCAAGAAAACTTATAGTAATTGTTCCTGCCAGATTTGAAACATCCACTATACAGTAATAGGTATTATTTTTTAATTTATTAAACGAAAATACCTGATATTTACCATAAATTATACCTAGAACTATCACATTTTCAACGGGATTGGTGTTTGAATCGTAGATATCAAGCGTGATATTTACTGAATCTTGAATCTCCCCTAATTGTGGGGGATCAATTTTAATATTATCTATCACGAGGGGATATGCCATTTTTTGGCGTTCTAAATCAGTTTGAATGAGACTTCTGGCAAAAACAAAGTTTGAAGGGCTTTCTAACTTTACAAATTTTGTAAAATCATAATTTACTGCTCCATAACGAGAAGATTCAAAGTGATAAATGGTCGTAAGCGAACTTAGGAAATAGCGATCAATGAGAAAAATCGTCTGTTCTGCAAGTTGGTAATAAGTATAATTATAATTATTAGCGCGATAAAGTTGTATTAAAGCCGAAATCATGAGACTATTATCCAGCAAGGTCTTATTAGTAATCAACTCGGTTCCATTTCGGTTAGATGATTTGAAATAGCCTAAAAATTCCTTATCTTTTAAATAATTATTCATAAAAAGAAAGGTTTTATTCGCATAATTGATGTAATCTCGCTTTTCAGGGTTACTGACTAATTCAGAATACCGTAATAACATTTGAATAGCCAGGGCATTCACTTCAGATTTTTTACAGGAGATTGAGGTATTAATAGGAACCCAGGTTGATCCATTAAATGTAGAATAAAACCCTAAATAGGGATTATCCCAGACATTTTGGACTAACAGGCGAAACGTGAGGTTAGCCATCTTCAATGCGTTATTCCGTATCGCATTATTAATTTTAGTATTATTAAAAATGGCTAAGTTTGCCATAATTGCCCAAATATTATCAAAGGTATATTTTGTTTTATTTGCCCACGTTCCTGCTACGCTTATATACCCTAAATTCTGAGTATCCCAAAGGGTACTATTCAAATAGTCCCAAGTCCTGTTCGCTAACTCTAAATAAGCGGTTTGATTCGTAATTTGGTAATATTTTAATAAGGTAATTATAGCGAGCGCCGTATCATTACAAAAAATCTTGGGATTTACCACACCCGTTGTTCGATGAACACTATTATAAAAAGCCAAAGCAGTATCATTGACAGGCCGGTAAAGTAAACTTTGATTAAGAAAATTGAATGTTTTTGAGATGTATAAATTAATAATTTGTTCCATATCGAAGGTTGTAAGGTTTAAGAATAAGTTTAATCCTGTGGCATTATAAAATTCTAAGAATGATAAAATAGCCATCCAATTATCGTATGCATATTTTGTCAAAGTCAATCCAGCACCAATT
>CAYGYC010000169.1:0-9544 GCA_964353755.1 uncultured archaeon
ATGCTAGGGGACATAGAAAAAAGACAAAGCCAAACGCGAGCGGATACCCAAGAGAAAAGGAGATGCGAAGGTATAATATGCGAGTTTTGTAAAGGTTTTGAGGGATTTCAATCCAATCTCTTTGTCCTCCACACTTTTTACATGCGGTATTTGTTTTTTTAATGATATTGTTGACCCAAAACTGGCTGGATTTACAGTTCGAACAATATGAAAATTCTCGATTTACGTAATTAGGCGTAATTATAATCAAGAATGTGAGAATTAGTGATATCATGACCAGAGGAACTATCGCTAGAACAGGATGCAAAAACATATTCATGACCACATTTTAATTTTAAATTTAGAAATTTTAAGATTTTACTGTTTTGAGTTTAGGTAATAACTCTTTAGTAATTTTGGTAGTCAATTCCAGCGGAATATTACCGGCGAGGCTGGTGCCGCTGACGAACATTTCCCCAAGTAATCGCTTATTTTGGGCATCGGTGAGTGCCCATTCGATTAAATTATTAAAATTCTCATTAATATTGCCGCTTTCCACCACGGCATCGCGCATCGCCCGCTGAAACGTGTAACCTTCTTTCAACCCATATTTAACCCAGGCTTTCTGGTAGTTTTTAAGCATTTCTTTGGAGTAATCGCCTTGTTCCAGGGCCTTGATGACAGTTTCAGCGGCTAATTTGCCAGTTAATAGCGCCGAGAAAATCCCTTCTCCAATGATGGGGGCGACAAAGCCCATGGAATCGCCCACACCCATGATCCCATCGCCGTAGGTCCGTCCTTTCACGCCCTGCATTGGAATGGGGTAATTACTCTTCCAAAAGATTTTGAATTTTGATGCATTCAATTTTTTCTTGAAGAAAGGTGTTTTGGTAAGGCGCATTAAGAATTCCATTGGGCTCTTTTCACTCCGTTTCCAAATGCCGATCCCAATATTAGCCCGATTTTTCGACATGGGAAAGAGCCAGGCATAGCTATTGGGTGCCACATGATCGTCGATATAAATTTGCATCGAATTGGAAAGCGGTTCAGGTTCGATATATCCTTCTATGATGGCCACTGCACAAATAGCGTAATCAGTGGGGTCCCACTTTTTCCGTAACCCGCCTTGGACCACGATCTTAGACCCAACGCCATCAGCCGCGATAACAATGTTGGCGGAAAGCTCTTTTACGCCACTGGAATCCTTGATTTTCACCCCATTAATGAATCCCTTCGAATCTCTCAGAAGTTCTTTCACGGAGGTTTGATATTGGATTGTTGCCCCCGCATCAATTGCTTTATCCCGTAAAAATTGATCGAACACTTTGCGATCTACGACCGTTTCCCCCGGGGTTTCAACGAGTAATTCCTTTCCATTCGGGGCTCTTAACAGCAGGTCCTTCGTATCTTTATCAATGATACCCTTTTTTTTCAGCTCATTATAATCTAGTAAACCCGCCGAAAAGACATGTTCTGGAACGCCGCCACCACATGGTTTACGCCAAGCCTTATTTCTATCAAGCGCAATCACGCTTATGCCTGCCTTTGCCAACACTTTCGCTGCCATTGCGCCGGCGGGACCTGCTCCCGAAATTATCACATTATTCATAACTCACACCAATAATTTTTTATCATAAAAATAATTCGGTAAACTACTATTGTGAGCAATATGATTTTGAGAGATAAAGATGGGATCAATCCAGCAACATTTCCTCTATCCGTTATTCTTTCCCCAAAATATTGTAGTAGTGGGAGCGAGTACAACTCCAAATATGGGGGTTTCATTATATCTCGATACCTATAGAAAATATGGCTATGGCGTCACACGGGCGCCCCGCATTTATCCCGTGAATCCGAAATATGCCGGGAAAAAAATTTACGACCTCTGGGAATGTTATCCTTCTCTTGAAGCGATCCCAGAATCAATTGACGTGGTTTTATGCTGCATTAATGCGCGATACGTTGCAAAACTCCTCAAAGAATGCGATAACGTGGGAGCCAAATTTCTCGTCATTTATACGAGTGGATTTTCAGAAGTGGGCACGAAGGGAATTCCTTATACACAGGAACTAAAAGAGGCCCTGGAGACTAAGCCGGCTACCCGGGTCATCGGCCCTAATTGTTTTGGCGCCGTAAATGCCCAGATAGATCTGAATTTTAATCAATTTGCGCCCCTGTTACAAGGGCATTTTTCGATTTTCAGTCAGTCTGGGGGCTTTGCTAATACACTCGTGGAGCATTCGGTGACCCGCGGACTGGGAATCAATATCGGCTTATCTGTAGGAAACATGATGGATGTGGATATGAATGATTTTCTCGAATATTGCATGTTAGATCCGCAAACCCAAATAATAGGCTTTTATTTGGAGAGTTTACAAACAAAAGCTCAACAATTTTTGAAACTGTTAAAAAAGGTAGCCGTTCAAAAGCCAGTGGTAATTTTGAAGGGAGGAACCACAGCACGTGGTGCAAAATCCTGTCTTTCCCATACGGGGGCCATTGCCGGAAATGCGGATATCTATAATGCGGCATTCAAACAAACGGGTGCGATAGTAGTCAAAGATTCTATTGAATTTTATGATATTGCGCATTTTTTATCTATGCTTTTTCCTGATCATCTTCCTAAAGGAAATAAACTCTGTGCTCTTGTACCTGGAGGGGGGGCTTCTGTTGAAATTTCTGATTTGCTCACTGAAGCTGGAGCAGAATTTCCGGATTTATCTGAGCCCACGCAGAAAAAGTTGAGGAATCTCTTACAAGATGTCAATACTTCATTTTCAAATCCTATTGATACGGGGGCCTATGGAATTCTCCCTGATTTCTTTTTACAAACCATCAAATTCCTTATGACTGAAAAAAATGTGGATCTTATCGTACCGATTTTGCAAGTTTCTCGTATTCAACGACTTGGAACTAGTTATCGAACCTTTGCGGGTTCTTTCGCCCGATCCTTAATGCGAATTGTTCAGAAGAGTTCAAAACCAATAATTTTGATTAATAAAGTGGACCGGGAATTAGAGGATATTATCCGAGAGAATAATAAATTAAAAGAGATATTATATGAAGCAAAAATTCCCCATATCCCCTCCATTCCCCGATTAACGAATGCACTTTCCTATCTACTTCAATACTCCAAATTTTATTTTAAAAAGAATCCAAATTAATTTGAATTTCTTTCTTTTGATGAAAGAGAACTTTTAATAGGAAAATGAACCTCTTTATTTTTCATGACACGACGGGTTGCGATTATTGGTTTTGGCATGACGCCGTTTAAGGCGCGCTGGCCAGATAAAACGTATTTTGAACTTGCATATGATGCGTGTAATGAAGCGTTGCAGGATGCGTGTATAAAGATCAAAGATGTCGATAGCGCGGTCTATGGGATTTACAATGATTTATTTGAGCGCCAATTCATGCCGGATATCTTTGTAAATGACTATATTGGCAACATTGACAAACCAGGAACCCGGGTAACCACGGGTGGAGCGACGGGCGGATTTACGGTCCGGACGGGATATGCCGAAGTAGCGAGTGGATTGGCAGATATTTGCTTGGTGTTGGGGGTAGAGAAATGCAATGATTGTTATGATAAGCAGACGGGAACCACTACCCCTGAAGTGCTGAAAGCCATAGCCTTTAGTGCGGATATGACGTGGGAAAATCCCTTGGGAATGCTAGCGGCCTCGAGTTACGTAACTCTTGTCAATGCACATTTCTATAAATATGGTAGTCCCACAGAAGAGCAGATGGCGAAAGTGTCTATTAAAAACCATGGAAACGCTATGAATAATCCGAAAGCGCAGGCCCCCATGAAATTGACCATTGAAGAGGTTTTGAATTCGCGGATTATCTGTTATCCGTTCAAAATGCTCGATTGCTGTTTATATTCGGAGGCTTCTGCGGCACTTATTTTGGCATCTGAAGAAAAGGTGAAGGCATTAAAAGTCGAAAACCCCATTTGGATTACAGGGGTAGGCGCAGCTTGTACGGATGCGTTTATTGGGAATCGTAAAAGTATCGGTGCCTTACCGTCCAACATCGCTGCAGCGAAACAGGCCTATAGGATGGCTGGAATTGAATATAAAGATGTGAAAAATGCGCTGGATGTAGCTGAATTGCATGATGCTTTTACGGGGCAAGAGGTTATTTCCTATGAGGAACTCGGATTTGTCGAGTATGGGAACGGGGGATCGTGGATTGATGATGGAGGACCGGAAATGTCAGGTGAATTACCTGTGAATCCTTCGGGTGGATTAATTGGATGTGGTCATGCGGTTGGAGCAACCGGAATAATGTCCACGGGAGAAGCTTATCTGCAATTAAAAGAACGGGCAGGGAAGCGACAAGTTCCCATAACCAAAGGACGCGCTATTTCTCATTCAATTGGAGGACCAGGGGCGGCATATTCCGCCATCATTGTAATGGAGAGATAAATTATGGCAAAAGAGTATCATGAAATTGAAGATCAAATTATTATGAATTATCGATATAGTTTTGGCGGACAATCCCGGTTCTTCATTGAATTAAAAGAAAACAAGCGTATAATGGGTGCGAAATGTAAAAAGTGCAAGACGGTCTATTGCCCACCGCGGAGTCACTGCGCAAAATGTTATGAAGCCACCGAATGGGTTCCTCTGAAAGATATTGGAGAGATAAAGGTAAGCACGCTGGTTTGGTATAGCACCTCAGCTTTCATTCAATATATTCCCTATGCAGTAGGGTATATCCAACTCGAAGGGGCAACGACCGCCATGAACCAGGGGATTTTCTCGGAGAATTTAGTGCCCTCTAAAATTCGTCCTGGATCTCGAGTTCGCGCCGTATTCAAAAAAGTGCGTGAAGGAAAGGTCACCGATTTCTTTTTCGTTCCACTGGATGAATACGAAATGTGGATTAAAAAACCGGAATTTGAAGGTGGAAAGAGTGAGTGAAGCTAAAATCGAATCGGAAAAAATAATTGCTTTAATTAACGCAAGTCCAAAGGTTAAAAAAATATTGGAAGCAGAAAATTGGCATGCTATCTTTCAATTGAACTTAGAAGGCGAGACTAAACCCTTTTTCATAGAAATTAAAAATGGAAAGGCGACCTTACAAGAAGGAACAAATCCCAACCCTACCCTCCTAATTACCGGAAAGGGATCCAGCATTGCCCGGGTATGCCGAGGACAGGGCGATTTTACACATTCCATTAGTCGAGAGGAGATTGAAATTAAAAAAGGCAAAGTGATGGAACTCATACGCTATGGACGCGCAATCTCAGCCGCCGTAAAGGAAAAAAAGGTATTGTAAACCATTATTTGCTTTATTTTTTTTATTTTATTGAATTTACATTTAGTCTCTATAGAGATGGGAACCTTAGGTGTTAGATTTTTTATACTAGAAAATTTATAATGACTATTATCACTATTCTTCAAAAAATCATAAAGGATAGTATCCAAATGCCGGTATGTGAATTTTCCGAAGCACGGTCTGGAGGAGCCTATGGATACTGCACTCTCGTTAGGACTGATATTTCCTCCTCTTGGTATTTGTCATTATGCAAAAAAACCCCTTCCAAATGCCCATACATCGCAGAGTGTCCGGCTTGTGGCAACAAAAATGCCGCTTCTTCGCCCTTTTGCTCGGAATGTGGGGGAAAACTCAAAGAATAAAAAAAAACAAAATTGCTAAGTGACTCAATTGGAAAGTTAATTATTGGTCGAATACTTTCCCGAAGATGAAGGGTAAAAGAAATAAAAAAATTTTAGGGCGATAAAAATGAGTGAACGAAAAGCATATCTGTTTCATACAGGGATTGAATCAAGTTCTGGAGGGCAATTCAGTCCAAAATTCGATGATAGAACCTTTATCTTTATTCCAGTCCCTAGATCTCCTGCAATGGCCACCTCCGTATTACCGACCTACAGAGAACTACCTGTGAGGTCTTTCACTCGAAAAACAATAGACACTAAAGAGTACTTAGCTGATTACTTGAAGGAGACAATCTGGACTGATAAAAGGACCAAGGAATCAGATAAATTACCTAATTGGATCGTTCATAACGATCCTGAATTTGAGACTTTCACCTATGGTCAAGGGGCAGGTCCAAAACGGGCATCATTAATGCGATTAAATCAAGGGGATTTACTTATTTTTTACGCCACCTTAAAACCTTTCAATCAAGATAGACCACACATGAAATACCTGATAGGCTACTTTACAATCAAAGCGGTATTCGATTTTAGAGAAAACTTAGATTTAAAGGAATATCCTAAAGAACTAGAAAAAAATGCGCATATTAAGGAATTTAATGTCAAAATAAAAGGTTATGACCATCATCCTGTCATTGTGATGGGAGATCGTGAAAAGAGTAGACTCTTAGAAAAAGCCATTCCGTTGACCGACGAGAAGTATATCATTTATAAAAATCTTCAGGATGAGATATCCTGGCATTTTAAGACAAATAGGATTCACATGGGCTATCGGATATTTAGAGGTGAAGAACAAGTAAAAGAGTGGTTGAATTTATTGAACAAGAATGGGCAGTAAATCGTATTACTCCTTATCACATTAGATCATATAACTCTAGCAACCTGTTGAAAGGTTTTTATAGACTTCCCGTTGAATGAGGAATCGTAACACTTCAGAGGTACCGGCACCGATTTTTCCTAGGCGAATATCTCGGAGGTATTGCCCGACGGGGTATTCATCGGTGTAACCGATTCCGCCTAATACTTGAAGAGCGTCATCACACACTTCTAATCCATAATCACTGGTGAATACGCGACTGATGGCAGATAATAGGGGTATTTTTTGACCGAGATCAATGAGCCGGGCTGCTTTAAGGATTAAAGCTGCAGAGGCTTCGATCTTGAAGGCCATTTCCGCTATTTTGAAGTTTATGCCCTCAAAGGTTGCAATGGGCTGACCGAATTGAACCCGCTCCATTGCGTATTGGACCGCCATTTCAAAGGCAGCTTGCATCACTCCGAGTAAGGTACTCGCAAAAATGAGTCTTTCGGTATCAAATTGGTCCATCATAATCGAAAATCCCTCATTTTCAGCCCCGACCCGATTTTCGAGAGGAATTTCACAATTCGTGAATTTGAGATGGGCGGCTTGAATGCCTTTCATGCCATAAAGATTGAAAACTTTTTCTACTTTAAAGCCGGGTGTCTCAGTGGGAACTATATAACAACTCATATTCTGGCGTGGTGGCGCATTTTTATCGGTAAGTGCAAAAACCAGGATGTAATCAGCGGTACCCCCGTTTGTAATGAATCGTTTTTCGCCATTGATGATATAGGAATTGCCTTTTTTCTTGGCAAATGTTTTTATGGCGGACACATCGCTTCCTGCTTCGGGTTCAGTCACTCCTAAAGCACCAATTTTATCACCTCTGATGATTTCAGCCAGGATTTTCTGCCGTTGATCCTCTGTCCCGAATTTTTTTATGGGCTTACTGAATAGTAAGCAAGAGGCACCTCGAATCATATTTGCGGCGCCACTAATCCTGGCAATCTCTTCAGCTATAATGGTTTCTTGAACCCAGCCCTTATCTAATCCGCCATATTTCTTCGGATGCGTATACCCCAAATAACCGTTCGCCCCAAATTTTTTGAGCAGGGGGCGTTGGTAATCGCCCTTAGCTATTTCATCGAGATGCGGAAGAACTTCTTCCATTGCAAAATCTCTCACTTTTTTCCGCAAGATATTTTCTTCTTCTGAATAAAAGAGTTCCCTATTTCCTCCTGCTTTTCCTTGGTACTCCTTATATATTTCGCGTTGAATTAAGAACCGTAAAACTTCACTCGATCCTGCGCCTATCATCCCCAATTTTATATCGCGCATGTAGCGCTCAACCGGATATTCAGTGGTGTATCCAATTCCTCCTAGGATTTGTACGGCATTACAACAGGTTTCAAATCCAAAATCGCTTGCGGCGACTTTAGCAATAGCCGTTTCCTTTGTCGCAGGCACTTTTAAATCACACAGACGCGCAGCCCGCAAAATTAAGGTGTTAATGGTTTCTAATTTAATGGCCATATCTGCTATTTTAAAACTAACCCCTTCAAATTGGGCAATCGGTCTCCCGAATTGAACCCGCTCGGTCGAATATTTCGATGCTACTTCAAATGCAGCTCTTGCAATCCCATACAAGGTTCCGGCATACATGGTTCTTTCCGTATCCAGTTCATCCATCAGAATTTGGAATCCCGCATTCTCCTTTCCGAGCAAATTTTCTAAGGGGATACGACAATTCTCAAATTTGAGATGTGCCGTCCTGGTGCCCCGCATCCCCAACAAGTCATAGACTTTCAGGGTTTTAAATCCCGGGGTAGTAGTGGGGAAAATAAACGCACTCATCCCCTGATGCGATGAAACATTCTTATTCGTAATTGCAAATAGGCAAATGTAATCTGCATCACTTCCATTGGTGATAAATCGCTTTTCTCCGTTAATGATCCAGCATTTCTCTGCCTCATTTTTAACAGCAATGGTCTGCATGCCCGCAGTATCAGAACCCACAAGCGGTTCTGTAATCCCAATACACCCGAGTTTTGCGCCGCTGAGGACAGGTTTAAGATACTTCTCCCGTTGTATATCCGTTCCGAATTTTGATATGGGAGTTCCGTATAGAATGCAGGTAGCCCCCCGGGCCATATCCAAAGCACCGTTTGCGGTTCCAAACTCTTCAGCACAGGTTGTTTCATAGACCCACCCTTTTTCTTGGCCTCCGTATTTTTTCGGATGCGTCATGCCCAAATATCCTTTTTTACCGATTAACCGCAACAGCTCACGCGGGTATTCACCCTTTTCTATGTTCCCAATATGGGGCACTATTTCGGCTTCTACAAATTTCCGGACTTCTGCCCGAAATCGCGCCTCTTCATCCGTATAAAGACAATTTAACATGATTATATATTCTATATCATGCAATACTTAAACGCAACTGAAGACTTATCCAGCTAGAAAATGAAGACCCCAAAAGTATATTTAAAACAACGCGTTCAAGTAATCCTAGGTAAAAAATGAAATTTAATACATAATAAATCATTTTTTAAGAGGTTAATTTGGTGGGTTCAAGTTGAGTTCTGCAGAATGGGTTAAGGTTCATTATCAAGAATTACAAAAGAAATATGCAACGATGTACATTGCGGTTACAGGAAGTAAAATAATCGCTTATGAAAAAACCCTTTCAACTGTTCTGAAAAAAACAAAGAATATCGAATGTACAATAGAATTTATTCAATCGGATGAGCTCTTTGTTTACTACACTAATTAGAGAAATTCTTCTATTGTAAAAGTTTATAGGACTGTCAGCATCTTTTTTCGCATTTATTTCAAAAAATTTTTTTTCTTGCCGAATTTGTTTTTAATACCCTCTGATAATATAGATATGATCCAATATGATCCAACATCTGTTAATTCTCAAGCGGACTGGGGCGACTATCTATCGAAAAAACTTCGGGCAGATAGAGATCGATGAAGTAATCCTCAGCGGCTTCTTTTCCGCGTTTTTTAGTCTGTCACAAAGTCTTTTTAGTGCAGACATCCGAGATATCGAGCTAGGCCCCTACCGTAT
>CAYGYC010000170.1:0-9538 GCA_964353755.1 uncultured archaeon
TACATTTCGCTATACGATTGGGAATGTCCTTCATGAATCGGTTCCTGTTGGCAAGACTGAAGAATCTAACAGAATTGAACGCACTTGGGGTAAAATTCCGCAATTCGATTTTACACCTAAAGGGCATTTCGATTTGGTAAACTTGATTGACGGGGTAGATCTCGAAGTTGCCGCAAAAATTGCCGGTGCAAGGACTTATTATTTAAAAAATGATTTAGTTCTGCTTAATTTAGCATTAATCCAATTCGCATTAAACCATCTCATTTCCAAGGGGTATACACCCTTTTGGACGCCTTATTTCATTAAACACGATACCATGCAAGCGGCAGCGGAATTGGCAGATTTTGAACAGCAATTATACAAAATCGAAAACACGGATCTCTACTTGATTGCGACTTCGGAACAAACTCTAGCGGCTTTACATATGGATGAGATAATTCCTCCCGATAAATTACCTTTGAAATATACCGCCTATTCAACCTGTTTCAGACAAGAGGCCGGTGCTCATAATCGCGATACAAAAGGCATTTTCCGCGTTCATCAATTCGATAAAATTGAGCAGTATGTTTACTGCCACCCGGATGATTCGTGGAAATTTCATGAGGAAATGATTAAAACCTCTGAAGAACTGTATCAGCAACTGGAACTTCCCTACCGCATTGTAAATATAGCGAGCGGCGAGATGAATGATAACGCCGCCAAGAAATATGATCTTGAAGCGTGGTTTCCTGCCCAAAATACCTATCGAGAACTTGTCTCTTGCAGCAATTGTACGGACTATCAGGCTCGGAAATTAAATATCCGGTTCGGGATTATTGGAGATAGTAAAGAAAATCCCATTTTACATACCTTAAACTCCACTGCCATTGCCACCGAGCGTACTATGTGTTGTATCTTAGAAAATCATCAAAATGCGGATGGATCCATTAATATACCGCCTGTTCTTCAAAAGTATATGAATGGGAAAAAGAAAATCCCCTAATTAATTTATGAGGACTACAAGATGCGTTCAGAATTTATGATTAAGAAAATGAGCACGCCCCACTGTGCTAGAGGCCCAAAGCTATGTAAAAAATGTGCCGAAGCCGAAAAGATCCAAAAAATCTGCTTATTGAAAATCTTTTTCGAGCCGGGTAAGGTTGCCCGTCCTACGATTGGAATCCTTGAAGATGGCCAGCAGCAACATGTCGAATACGATCTTATTAAAACATTCAAGGATGAAATCGAAGCAAAAGAATATGCAAAAACGAATAAAATAGCTCGAATTAGTCTTTAATTAATAAGCACGAATTAGCTTTTTTTTCCATTTTTTCTCAATCGGTTTTATTTTGTTGAGATTTATAATCCATAAGGTGCTAACTTAAAAGTATTTTAAATGAGGCAATTTTACATCCACTTATTTGAAATGAGAACTGGTTTTTCTCAATTAGCAGATTTGTAACTTGGGGATCTTGGATCTCAGTTTCATCCAAATTAACAGTAGTCACCTGTTTAATAGAACGAAATAGCTTGATGATTCCCTTACACGGAGTAGTAGCAAGATTATAAATTCGTAAAATGAGGGCAGACGCATTCTCAGCCTTTTTACAGGCGCTCAGAATGAGGTGTTCGGGTTCAACACTAAGAAAGCTGAGTCTCTCGGGGAGGTATTTTTCACCAAAATAATCTTGCGGGAGTAGAATAGGAATCCCCCGAAGGAAAATATGATCATGAATGCGGATGGCCGTTCTCATGACGGTCGGATTGAAAGTTTTTAAGGGGATATTCAATTCATGCGCCGTTTTGAAAGATTTGGACTTAAGATAAGCTTCCTTATGCGTGATAATTGCCAATTTGAACGTGTGCTTCCCTAAACACTGGGCTTCGGGAGTAGCGAGAGCGGGACCCGCAATTTCCGCCCGCGTAACTAAATGCGGTAGCGCCAACCATCCAATACTACGCAGGAGTGTAACAGCCAAAGTAATATTGCCATTTTTTTCTTTATAAGATTCATACTCCGGTAATCCCTGGTTACAAAGAGTAAATCCTACGCTTTTTTCTTCAATACTAATAAATTTTAGTTGATGATTTGTTTTAGATGGCGGTTGTTTCCAATGTACTCCTTCGGGCAATTGGATAGACCGGGCAATAACTGCAAAATGCCCATCCACATGAATCTTTTCTGCTTGTAGGGGTGTCAGGAAAAGCAATCGAATACGATGGTCTTGCGCTTGATTATCTAGGTCAATTTGGAGGTCTATCCGCTTAACCTGAGGATATAGGGTGATAAAGGTAGTAATTGGCAGGTCCCTCATTATTTTGCTGCGTTCTGTTCTTTCGGGTGATAATGCGATGGGCGTAGATAGATTATATTTAATTTGTATAGTCGTTTTTGCCGGGCCTGCCTCAAAGAGAGCTATTTGAGCTTTAACATTTTCATTTGTGATTTTCTGATCTGCACGTGGGTCTTTAGGAGGTGAATAATCATATTCATCGCCCCAATCTCCCCTATCTTCGATAATGCCTAAGCCATCAAAAGTGTTTCGGAGATCCTTGTCATATATGGAAAATGTACCGTTTTCATGGATGGTTATTTTATAAAATTCGTTTTCAAGGGTATTAGAGGATGGTTTAAGATCATTTTCTGAAGGATTCTTGAGTGGAATGAAGTATAACAACTCATAACCTAACGCTGGAATTTCTTTGAGCAGAAACGAAACCCGGTAAGTGGCAGATTTTAAGGTACGAAGTCGAGGTATCTCGTCGATAGGCCTAATTTGGTAGGCGATAGCTTCGTTTGAACTATTTACTAATTTATAGGGAAATTGAAATTTACTAGAATCGCTTTCTGGAATTGATATATCAATATTAGCGATATCAGTTCGCTTCCACGGCAGTGAATTGAATACAAGAACAGGGATAACACCTACTTCGGCGGGCGGGACTTTGATTCGGTTGAAAATAGCATACATTGATTCCTTGGTAATTTCTTGGGCGATTTGTTGCGCCCAATCAAACCGCACAACCATGTTTTGATGGACTTCATCAACAGAACATCCACAAATACTGTCATGCGGGTGATTCTGCAATAACCACTTCCATCCCACCCAAAGATAATTCTGCGGATACGGTTGCCCGAGAATCCACGCAAAAGCAGCAAACGGCTCTGCCCAGTTTTCAAATAAATACTGGCATTCCGTATTTCTTTGCTTAATCCACATACGCGCCGAAAAAACACTTGATAGGAGGGGATGATATTTTGATCCGCGAAATTCCCCCTCATAACTTTTCAATTCTAATTGTTGGGTCTTCAGTTTTTCAATATAGTATTCAAAATCGTTTTGAACTAATTTATAATCGTTGAATTCAGGATAACTATTCCAATTATCGATAATTTCAGGGAGTTCACCTTGTACCTCGTTGTGGTCACTCCCGTTATTCAATAAAAGAGTAGTAGTTGCCGAATGTTTCAGTAATTTCATTTTTAGGGCTTGGATTTTCCTTAAAGCCGCCCTATAGACATTATTTGTTTTAGTTGTGGGGAGTTCCGCAACGGACCCATACCCATATTTTAAATGTATCGCAAGAACCGATGCAACCTTACCAGGGGAATACCAATAGAATTCCAAATTTAGATTTAGTTTATCATCAGAATCATCCATTCCCCTCATAAAAATGATGGAATCAATATTAAATCCCTGCATAATTTGGGGTAATTGAGCAATATGACCAAAAGGGTCAGGAATATAACCTGCTCTCATCACTCGACCAAAGGAACGCGCTATCTTATGCCCGAGCATCAGGTTACGAACTAAAGCCTCTCCGGAAACTAAAAACTCGTCTGGGAGAACATACCAGGGTCCAACTGAAATCCGTTTTTCAGTTATATACTTCCGTAGAAGCTGCTCTTTTTCAGGTCTGACTTCTAAGTAATCTTCAACGACGATTGTCTGTCCATCGAACGTAAAATTAGTGAATTTTGGATCTTTTTCCAAAATATATAATAGTTTATCAGTTAGAATAACTAATCGTGCACGAAACTCTTGAAATGGGAGATACCATTCCCGATCCCAATGCGTTTCAGAAACAATTACCATTTCTTTTTCTGAAGTCATTCTAATTCACCATCTAAAAACTCAATAGAATTACTTTTAAATTCTAATACTTATGAATTTTTAGCATTTAGAACAAAAATGATTCGTGAGAACTCTGTGGAACACCAAATAGCGTTGACCTTCGATGTAGAAAATGACTGCGGTTTAGAATCATATAAAGGAATTCAAATCGGCTTACCTAAAATTTTACATATTTTAAAACATTATAATATCACGGCAACATTTTTTATCACGGGAGAAGTCGCTGAACTCTTCCCCAAGATAGTTCAAAAATTGAGCGAACATTATGAGATCGGTTGCCATGGCTATCACCATGAATCGCTCCAAGAAATAAATTCTGATCAAAAAATTCTTATTAAAACCGCTAAAAAAATCATAGAAGAAACGATTAATCACGAAATTTGGGGATTTCGAGCGCCATTCCTTCGTGTTTCCCAAGAATTATTTGATACACTAGCGAAAGTGGGGTTCAAATATGATTCTTCGTTGGTCTGGTTTAAAATATCCCATTGGGTTCTCACTGCACCCCTTAAAGAATTCGGGCTCATGTTCCCCAACGTTTTTTTCCGGTTTCCCTGTGGTAGCGCCTTATTCAAAATCGGATGCCTGCTCAACCCACTTCCTGTCTTATATTTTCATCCCTGGGAGGCAATTGATACTCGAACTTTATTCCTTCACTCTCCCAATTATTCCCTGACTATTTTTAGTCGTCCCGATCGATGGCTCAATTCTGGCCCTAAGTTTCTTTCTCTCCTCTCTCGACTCATTCACTATTTTTTGCATCGCGGCTTCAAATTCAATACCTTATCCCAACTGTATATCCGCCAAAAAAGTACGAAATCGCCCGAATAGCTGAACCATTTCTGAATAATCGCAAAAAAGCCCTAAAAAAAAATAAAAAATTCCCCTAGATCATTCTGTAAGCATCAGGAAGATGGCTGTTTTATAGAAACCAGCCGGACTTCGTCCCCTCGTTCCTCTCCGGAATATTCTTCATAAATATATCCAATGTCCGGTGCATAATAACGCACGCCACTACCCGCATCTCCACCAGCAATGAGCATGCTGACCTTTAGGCAGTTCTTGAACTGCCCAGCTGGTACAGATAGTTGTTCGGTCAGCGAGTCGATGGTACAGGAATAGATCCGATCATCCCATTTTTTCTCAATAGTGGGAGGAAGCGGAAACTCTTTTCGCCCCCCAATGACTATCCCATTATCAGTGGAAATCCAATTTGGGGTTCGATGTATCTTGTATTCAAGCACTTTAGTTTTACCTTTCAGTTCGACGGTCATCTTGGTCTGGGCTACAACCATATTACCTTGCTTCTTGATCGAAAGAATTTCAATGACAATTTTTTCAGTTCCCTCAAATTCAGAACCCGTGTGTTCATATTCAAGACGGAGCCCCTTTAAAAGGGGAAAATAGTCAGCCATTTATATCATCTCCATTACAAATTATTAGCTAGGGATTTTTTAATTTTTCGCCAGAAGATCGTGAATAAACGAAGTCCAAATCAATTAAATCAGATTGAAAAAGAATTAGATTCTTCAAACGATGCTGTGAATCTTGTGGCAGCTCCATCGAGCTTAATATTCTGTCCTAACTTTGACTTAAAGCTTCGAGTATCACTCCTTCCAATAGAATATGTCTTATTGGTTTAGTTATGATCATTAATTGTGGTATTACACGCCTTGCTTCATTCAATGTTGCAAATAAATCTTCCTACTAAGTTTTCTTTTTTGTATTATCGGTTATACAGGCTATAGCTTGACCAGCACCCTAATTTTTCGAAAGAAAGGTGAAACATAAATCCTTTAAATAGATTAATTTTGGTAATAGTCAAATTTTTTAATAAATCGGAGAATTAGAAATCACTAAAATATTTGATGTATCAAAAACGATCAATTGATGCATTTCTTTTACAACTAAAAGGTTTAAGGTTGATTCTATGAGTGTTTTCAAAGAATTACTGTTAAAAGATTATATTACTCTTTTGGGGACAATGTTTGGGACATCCGTGATTGTGCTCTCGATTTTAGGTCTCTTGCATCCACTTAACTCTTATCTCCCATGGGCTGCCCTGATGTGGGCAGGGGCTATGGTGTGTGATCTGTTCGATGGTATTGTTGCTCGAAAATTACACCAATCCAATGCCATTGGAAAGGAGATTGATTCACTGAGCGATGTGGTATGTTTTGTTGTTGCCCCAGCTACGTTAATTCTATGTGCAAGTCTAAATGGTGAATTCAATGTGTTCATTCTCCCCGTTGAAGGGGTTATGATCGGAGTATTTGCACTTATTTTCTTGGGTGTTATTCGGCTAGCTTGGTTCAATGTTGAAAATAAGGGTGAAGGCTATATTGGTATGACTACACCAATGACTGCAGCGTTTCTCATTTCGTTTTATCTGACTCATCATTATTTTTTGGAACTTGCGGTTTCCCTGCCCGCCTATTATCAAGCTTTAGCTCCTCTTAGTAATTTCTTCAGTAATACCTTCAGTGTTACTCTCATACTCATTATCCTCGGCTTTTTAAATGTGGCGACTTTCCTGCGCTATGGGAGAAATGTTCAAAAGCGCCGCGGAATTTGGAAATATTTTATCATTATTCTAGCCATCGCACTCGTCTCCACTATAATAATAGCCAGGGGGTTCATGGGAACCTCCATTGCTAAATTTACGGCCCATTTCTTACCGCTTTGCTTCATTTTCGCCTTACTGACCTATTATATTTATGGTTTCATCAATTATCTGAGCATGAAACGGCGAGGCGAGCTAGAAGAAACCAATTTACCAAAAGATGAATAGTTAATAGCCTAACTGTTCAAGTGGTACTTTCCAAACCATTTTTTTTCCCTCAATAATACGGAATAATTGGATGGATCGCTCTGAAATGGGTTTAATCATTTGAACGACCGCTTTTTTAATTATAATATAGCCCATATGTTTTAAGAATTCTTGAAATCTCGTATCGCGTCCATGCAGAGTGGTAATCACCACACTTCCTCCCTTTTGTTTTATGATGGATTCTAACTGACTGAGGACATAACTCCCCAGACCGCTTCTTCGATATGCCGGATCGACAAAAAATTCCGAAAGCACATACACGGGGACCCTTTTACGGGTATCTATCACCATTAGATGGGATCGGATCATGACTCCGCCTGCGATTATTGAATTCTTTTCTTTTGCGGCTAACACTACACTTTCTTGACCTTTAGGGCGATCAATATAATACCATTTCCAATATTCTGAACTATAATCCTCAAAAGAATAAAAAGAATGATAGATTCTATTAATCTTTTGGCGAAATTCTTCCTGATTTCTCCCAAAAATCTCAAATTTAATATTTCCCCTAAATTTTTGCCTTCCTAATTTCGTTCTCAGCGCCCCATACAGTCGCATCGGGAACGCGAGTGGCGTAAGGATTGTAAAGTCCTTAACTGTGTTACGCATACTTATCAACTTTGCCCCCAGGGAAAAATAGGTTATATGCGTATATCCGAGGCGATTATACAACTTTCGTGCATGCCCTCGGGGATCTGCTCCCAATATGCTCAAATCCACTTGGTGCTTCTTCATAAATTCAAAGGCATTTTCCATCAGATGCCTGGCTATGCCACGCTTTTCTAACCGCGGACACGTTGCCACATCATCAATCCCCGCCACGTGAAATTGCAATCCATTAAAGTTCATCGTTCGTAGGGTACTCTGGATCGAACCTACAACCCGTCCGTTATATTCACAAACTTGATAGCCTGCGGGATCATAAAACGGACGATTCGGGCCATATTTCCACTCCCAAAATTCCCTTGCCATCGGCTCGCACACAGGCGCTTTACAAAATGCGGCCATATACGTCTTAATTATACCACTCTGATCGTTCTCGGTAAAAGTCCGAAATTTGAAAGGCAATTTGTGGTTCTCCTTTCTAACATTATACTTCATAACTTATTGAAGGCAAATATTTAATTTGTTTCTTATAATCGCAAAAAAATTATAATCCTTTTGCTAGAGTGATTGACTATGGTAAAATATGATTGTGTGGTAGTGGGAGCAGGTCCCGGTGGATCTGCGTTTTCAAAGATTGCCACGGAAAACGGATTAAAAGTGCTGATGCTGGAACGGGCGAGAACGCCTGGCGAGAAGAATACCAGCGGATCGACTATTTGGGGCAATATAGCTCGCAAAGTTATCCCGGATTTCCCGGCAGATGCCCCCATTCAACGGACCGTTGATGGTGGGCGATTATATTTTGTGCCCGAAGGGAAAGATTGGGAGAAAGGCGGCTATAGTTTGCTGGGATTCTCTCATCCTAATAAAGAAGTGTCCGATCCGCTGAATGTGTATCGCAATGAATTTGATAAATGGTGGAACGAGCAAGCAGTGGCCGCCGGCGCGAAGCTCCAAACTTCGACGTTAGTGAAAGGAGTCCTCAGAGATGAGAATAATAAGGTCACAGGCGTCATCGATGAAAAGGGCGACAAATATGAAGCTGAAATTGTGATCGGGGCTGATGGAGTCTTATCCATTATTGGACGGATGGCAGGTCTTCGTTCTATGTGGGGTAGCCATGAAAATTGCCTCTGCTGTAAAATTGATTGGGAACTTGATGAAAAATTAATTGATGAGCGTTTTGGAAGTTCTATTGAACATGATGGCGAGGATACGGGGATTCTCTTGGAGATTTATTTCGCCCAACCCCTGGCTGGGAATGCCGGCTATTTCTGGATTTTTCCCGACCGCGGGTCTTTAGCCCTGGGGCTAGGAATCGTCATGAATGATTTAATCCGGCTCGAGCATAATATTTGGTGGTATATGTGGAACTCGATAAATCATCCGATTGTAAAACCCAAATTACAGGGTGGAAAACCGCGATCTTATATTGCCCATTCCATTTCTTTAACCAACCCAATTGGTCCTGCGGGCTCCCTTTTTAAATCCTATGGGGATGGCATCATGCTGGTGGGCGATGCCGCGGGATTTGTCTGCCCCATCGATGGCGCGGGCTGGTGTGGCGCCGTTTCTGCTGGAAAAATTGCAGCTGAAACTGCCATTAAAGCCTTGGAAAGCGGGGATACTTCTGCCGGATTTCTCCAACGTTATGAGCGTAAGTGGGCTGAAGGCGATATCGGAAAAAATTTAAAATTCGGGAAAGATATAGCGGACTGGTTGATCCATGAATCGGGGGGGATTAATACCCTCGCGGATCAATTCACTCGCGGCCTGGCCTCTTTAATGGAGCACGATAGTTCTCATACAGAATCGATTGGCGGAACCGTCAATCGCACCATCAAGTATGCCCAGGAATGGATGGCGCTATCTAAACCCATGCGCATGTTCCTCGGACCCTATTTACAACTCTTTAGTTCCTTAATGAGGTGATAAATATGAAAGAAAAGTTTCCTGCGGAAGAGTTTGAAGGCGAAAATTTACGAAA
>CAYGYC010000171.1:0-9450 GCA_964353755.1 uncultured archaeon
TTTTATTTCCTCGTCACTCGCACCGGAAGAGATAAGCTCTTCAACAACTTCCTTAGAGGTTTCTTTATGAAACGCGACCTCACCTATCATTTTAACTAATTGCGGGTAGTTATTTTGAGCTAAATCCAATATCATGGGTACCACGCGCAGGCGAGCCCCTGTTCCAATAAGAACCAATCCATTAATTTTACCGGGGTATTTTAAGTAATAGGACATGACCACTGCTCCACCCATGGAATGCCCCACCAAAATTACTTTATTTAATTTAAGATTTTGGATTAAATCATCAAGCGCTTCTACATAAGTTTTAATAGTCGGTGTTTCAGGACCTTTTGAGCCATCGTGCCCCGGTAAATTAACGGCAATCAGCTTTGCTGGTAAATTCTTTAATTGATTTTTCCATACCTGAGCGCAACCCGCAGATCCATGAACAAAAATAAGTCCGATATCATTTGTTTTATCCGAACGATGATCTTTTAACTCGTATGTAATTAAAGTCATTAATTCACCACAAACCCAACCATTTAAATTATTATAAAATTTTTTATTCAACGATTTTAATAAAAATATACAATAAGAAAAGTTTAGGCGATTAGATTATGAAAGTTTCTTTAGAAAAAAATACGGCTGAAGAATTAATTAATTACAAACTAAGAAATATTAAAAATCTCATCAATAATATTTTGTCAAGGTGGAATGAGGACACTGCAGAGAAATTCATTGAAAAAGCTAGAAATGGTACATATTCTGAAGCCGAAAATGATGCAATTGATTTGAAACAGCTCTTACTCGAAGAAACGACCCTACTCAATCTTTTAGAAAAATTAAAGGAGTGAAAAATTATCTCGGCTCTAAAAAAAATTAAGGTTGCCCGAGATATCCTCCTTAAAGAATTGATTTCCTATATTCAAGAAGAATATTTAGATAGTAACCGCCCTTTATTGAAAATCACGTTTTTAACAGGATTTATACTTTATATAAGATATAACGATTATGATGAATATTCCTATCAGTTAATTTTCTCTCAAAGATCAGAGAATCGTTTTCGATTTGATAATTTTGATGATCTTTGGCCAGTAAATACCCGTCCTCATCATTATCACCCACGCGGGAAGAATAAAGCCATTGAAAGTTCTATGAATGGGGACCCTTCTCATGATATCCCAATTTTAATTAAATTTATACTTTCAACACAATAGAATATTGCATTTATTGTTTTTTTCTAATCAAATTGTTCAAGAGACCAATTTGATTCATTAAATGAAAATAAACATAAGGTTCGAAAAATGACCGAATATAGAAATTGTGATCAATGTGGCACCTTTCATTTAAAAAATATATCTTTTTTCGCGTATTGGGTGCAATGCAAAGAATGCGGACTATATTTGTGCCAAGACCATTCAGGGCTTCGCAACTCGAAAATTACTCAGTATGCATTTCTGGGTTATTTACTAATTTCGATGTTTTATTATTTTGGAATATTTATAATCATCACGCCAATTAAGGATCCTGAATTCGATATGGTATTTTCTTATCTTTTCGCAGGAGTTCTCTTAATAATTCCTTTTATCGGTCTTCTATTTATTATAAAATTTATGACCAGGCGCTTTTCGCGCCAACCTGGCGTTGTAACCAGTTGTCCTAAATGCAACGGCCCAGTTAGTATCATTTATCATGATATTTTTTTGTACTTCTGGCTGTTTCTTATCCATGTGCTTTATATAGCCACTATTTCAAACGAAATTGGGATCTTTTTTTATAAAGTCTCTGGAGAATATTCGTTGACCCTAGGATATGTAATCATCCTTATTGGAATAATAATTCCAATTATCTGGTTTTTTAAACAAATTGGAGGCAGACTTCTGTCGGGTTATAAAATGAACACTCGTGTTTGGCTGGGAGAAATACTTGCTATATTTCTCTGCATCGCGATTAGTGTTATTCTGCTACCTTTGATAACGACTGATGATAGCATATTTTCTTTCAATTTATTCTATTATTTCACTTCTATCGTGGCGTGGTATTTTCCCGCCTTCTTAATTGGAAGTGCAATTTATAAATTGGCGCAGCGGTATTTTTTAAATGTAAATAAATCCTATGGAATCTATGTTCTTTTAGCTATCCTTTTTATTATCAGTCCATTCTATCTATGGGGGTTTGTAAGCTATTTTTTTGGCATTTATTTCTTCTCTGGATCCAGTACTCTTCCTTTCTACTCAATTGCGTTTAATGAGGTAATCCCGCTGCTAATTATCTCCATAGTAGTAGGGGTAGGTATTAGTTCTATTTACCGGACATTGGTCTCCAAATCTTCACATTCAAATCAAATCCTTCGCAAAATTCCGATTATTTTGGGAATCTCTCTTTTTGCAATTTTTTTCCTTTTTGAAAATATCTATTATTTGATTACCAAAACCTTTTTTTTGGATATTTTTACCTCCTCAGTTGCCCTAGCTATATTAATTATTTTTCTCATAAGTTGTGTTTTGATTATCTTTTATGAGATCATATTTAACTGGGCGAATTCGGAAACGCGGTGGGGAAAAACTCTTGAAAAAAAACTAGGGAGTTTGCTTTATCCTATCTTATTAGGATTTATTATAGTGAGCATATCACTAGGATTTTCCAGCATTATTCCAATCTCGTCTTCGCTTCCAATTGCCTCACTTCATCCAATAATATCTAATATTTTTCTATTAAAGATCATTTTCACCGTTGGATTCCTAAGTGGGCTGTTTATTGGGCTGAAAAAACAGTAAGTTAACTAGTCACAAATATTTAAGATAATGTTGGACACTTGAAAAATGGCGAGAACATCTGGGTGATATCTTCTTTTAAAGTAGAGGACTGCCTTGCTTCGAAGTATGTTACTTGCCCGGTATCTGAGCATTCAAGCCGCCTCTCAGCTCCTCGGAGTCTGCCCGAAGACCCTACGGCGCTGGGATAAAGCAGGATTGTTCCTCCCGGCTTTTAGGACTGTCGGCAACCATCGGCGCTATGATCGGCCCGCGCTTCTCCAATTCCGGCAATCCAAATTCGAGCGGCTCCTGAGGGAGGCTCTCACTGCGCCAGCCGTCACCTCATCCCCAAGGGCAGCTATCTACGGACGAGTCTCTGCTGCATGCCAACAGCAAACGGGGGATTTAGGGCGGCAATTGGCAGAACTCACGGGCTATTGTCACCAAAAGGGCTATATTCTCGTACAATGTATAAATCGAAGCCCTGAGTATAGAGAACGATGGTGGTGAGTATTCTTAGCATATTGGCTCCAAAAATTCCAAAGGTGATAAATAACACGCCAGCGAGTTTTCTTTTCCAAGTAGTAGGGGTGGTTAATATGAGCCCTAGAACCGGGCGCAATCGAATTGTTGGTCGGCGTATCTTCCCGCGACATTAAATTGAAAACTATCATTCAGGTGATGTAAATTTAAAGTCATTCTATTTTGAATAATAATTTCTTATTTTACATATTAATTAAGTTTATTTGATAACAAGGGGCTCAAGTTTGGAGTTCTTAATAACCTCTTGAACATAATACGCAAATCCCTTAGTCTTTATTAGATCAAGGTCTGAAATCAATGTCTTATGAAATGGTTTAAGGAAATCGAGTTTCTTACAAACCGTATATTCACTACATTCCGCGCATGTCCTGAATCCTTTTCCTTTGATACACATTCTTATTTCACATACCGGGTTTCCACACGGTTGTTTTTTCGAGGTACAGCAGGTCTGCATATTTCCAAATCCAACGAAAAAATTCAAAAATGCCAGCACGTCCTTGACATTCTTAAAAGCCGGAATCATCTCCCTAAATAAGTCTAGCGGTAATTCTTCGAGGGATGATTTGAATAGATTCGCCAATTCTACCCGACGATCCGACCGCATTTTGCATTCCTTACAATTCAGCCCACAATATGCCACATATTCTTCATCTAAAAAAATCTTTCTTCCTTTCATCCTTTAACTACCTCTTTTTTCTCTATTATTCCTTAAAACGCCTCTTGATAGGACCCTAAGGACAGTCAAGGCATGTCCAAGATTGTCCTACCTTATACTATCAGTGATTATTTACTCACTTTAATCGCTCTTACAATCCCTATCAGCACATTGATCAACGAATCAATGAAATTGGGAATGATCCAGGCTTGAATCATTAAAATAAAAACAATAATGAAGACGATGGTGAATATAGCAGATACTACCTCATGAGCTATATATAAATCGAAGCCTTGGGTATAGAGGACTATAGTGGTGAGTATTCTTAGCATATTGGCTCCAAAAATTCCAAAGGTAATAAATAAAACTCCAGCGATTTTTCTTTTCCAGGAAGTAGGAGTAGCTAATATGAGCCCCGAAATAAGGGCAATTGCCTCAATACCAGAACAAATTTTGATAAGTTCAAAATTAAAAAGCCCAGACTGATAAATCCAAACTTGGCCTGAATAGGAATATCCTGAGACATGACTCTCAAAACCAAATAGATTAATCAGCCCTGAGGTTCCCTGAGCAGTATAATACCTTAACCAATAATAATCGGAAATATAGAAAAGGAAAATGGTAGTGACTATTACAATTACGAGGTATGCAATGCAATTGGGTAGCGGCGGAATGTTTTGCTTTAAGGTTTGCTCTAATTTCTGTTTTTCCACAGATTTATACCAGCTAATCGGCTATTGAAGTATACCAGCTAAGCTGCCCATTCGTTTCCACAATTCATACAGCGATGTTTCTTACCGTAGATTCGCGTTCCGCCTGCCACGACATATAGTATTTTTGTTTTATCGTCTATTTCGGCATTATAATGCGATCCGCACCCGGGACATTCAAATTGGGTCTCACGCGCTTTCATTTGCGATGTTCCAGATGTCGGAATTTTCTGCTGAATTGCCCCAGGTCTGGTATTTTTTGCCGCAGCTGGTGGAATTATTGCCGGTTGAGCGGAAGATGTAGTGGGTGGTGGCGCAGGAGCTTCTGTAGAGAAGCTTATGTCGGGGATTGGGGCAGCGAGTATAGGTTGCGCCATGCCTAATTCTTTTTCTACACGTGCCATTTTTACGCGTAGTTCTTTTATTTCTTCCTCTTTCTTCATCAACTTCTCACGTAATTGAAATAATTCATTTTTCAATTCTGTTTCGGTGGGCATTTTTCATCATCTTTGCTTGAAGCAGACGTATATTATTTTTAAAAACTATTGATAGTACTATTTTAAACTCTCTCATGTATAAAAAAGCTTTTCGATGTATTTCTCAATGCATTTTACGCGATTCAGAATGGATTCAGGCGGATTAATGCCTCAATATAATCTTTATATTAGAATTGGAAAAAGGATAATTTAGCAAACTTTAACTAAGTTTTCATATAATAATATTATCATCTAACTCTTTCATTTTCTTAATTATTGTTAAATTGGCGTTCCTGATCTTAGTGAAATCCATTTTTTCGATTGCTCGGTCGTAGGTGACAATTCCGTTGAGCTCTGTTTCCACATCCGTAATCTGAGTATAGATTAGTGCGTTCAATCCCTGGTGAACCAATGGGAACGCCTGTTGGAGGATGAGTTTTTCATATTTTTGAGTTAAATTTTCCTTGTCTTTGGCTCCTCCGTACCCAAAAGAGGATTTTTCATCCCACATATGCCCTATGATTTTCAATTTATATCCGCCACACTCAGAAATGGCGATAGCATAATCGGAGAAGTCGGAAACTTTCTCAAAGAATTTCAACTTACGGATGTAGATATGCCAAGATCGGAGGTCTCCCACTTTGACGAGATCGAAGCCACTCGTCGCATCAACCAGGCGTGAGGGATCGTATCCTTTCAGCCAAGTAGCGATTCTAGTGGAATCGTATTGTCCCCATCCCTCGTTGAATAGAACCCATACCCCGATACAGGGAAAATTATGAAGGTGATCGATCATCTCCTTCAATTCCGCTTCAAACTCCTCCCGGATTTGAGGATCTGTGCGTCCGGTACGCTTGTAATGCTTGGGGGTCGTATCCTCAGTTTTATAATAGCCTCTAAGGATTGCCTTTAACAGCTGTTTAAAAGTGAATCCTGTTTTCCCCCCCGAGACCATATCTTGCCAAACTATGAGACCAAGTCTATCACAGTGATAATACCATCTCGCAGGTTCGACCTTTATATGTTTCCGGATTATATTGAAGCCTAGCTTTTTGGATAGCTCGATATCAAATTTTAAGGCTTCATCAGTGGGAGCGGTATATATTCCATCCGGCCAATATCCTTGATCTAATGGACCAATATGAAAAATGGGCTTATTATTTAATAAAAGCCTCGTTATACCTTTCGACTTTCCAGTACTAAATTTACGCATGGCAAAATAAGATTGTACAGTATCTATCGGCACGATTCCCTGCGATAAAGAAATTGTTAAATCGTAAAGAAAAGGGTCATCCGGTGTCCATAAATGCGGATCAGCAAGTTTGATGCTAACAGGGCTTTTAACAAACGCATTAGAATAATTGAGACTAGCAGCTTTACTTTGAATATTAACCTTGATGTTTGGAATACTAGTACTGCTATTATACCTATCTATTTTGACTTGCACGGAATTGGTATCTATATCAGGAGTAATTTTCAGAGATTTAATACCGCCTTTTGGAATGGGCTCTACCCACACTGTTTGCCAGATCCCGCTACACGGAGTATAAAAGATCCCCCCCGGTTTTAATGATTGTTTTCCATATTGTTGATTTTCCGAATTCGTAGGATCTCTTACTGAAACCAACAGATCGCACGTTCTGGAATCGGTAAATTTGGTAATATCGAACGAAAATGGTAAATATCCACCAAGATGTGATCCACAATGGTGACCATTGATAAAAACGTTAGTTTCCCAATCTGATGCCTCGAAATGTAAGACTATCTCTGAATTTACCCATTCTTTTGGGATAGTGAATGTCTTATGATACCATATTTTTTCATTTGGAGATAGGGGGCGCCCTACCCCCGATAGATAGGATTCGACACAAAAGGGGACCACGATCTCTCCGTCATAACTGGATGGTAGCTCCAAATCCTTATCCTGAATTTTATAATCCCATGCTCCATTTAGATTTAGCCATCTTTCTCGACGCATTTGAGGACGCGGGTATTCTGGTAAGGGATGGTCCCTATCGACTTTATCCGTCCATTTAGTCTTCATAAATCCCTGATTTATCTTCATTGACTTTAGATTCCTTTTTATTTTTAGTATTATTTCTGTTTTAAATGTATTAACAGTTCACTCGATTAAGAGATAGTTTTATAATTTCAAAAATTTCTATCGAAATCTCCACTTTGAATACATCAAATTCTCGAAGTAAGAACTTGGCTGAAAAAAAATTGCGCATTTTCAAATTATAATTTAAAAAGGAATAAGGATTAAAAACCAACCTTTTCTGACTTATATTTTAAAATAATTGATTTTTCCATCTTTCTTTTCCTCCAGTAATTATACTCAATAATTAATGGAGCTATTCCACTTGACGATTGTATCAGAAAAAAATTCTAATGGCGCTATTAGAAGTTTATCTTATAATGAACCATTGGAAGAAGTAAATTCCAAATTTCACCATGAGAATCAATGCTGTGATATGCCTGAGATCATTGAGAATCGAGGTCTATACGTCTGCAAGAATTGTGCAATAGTTCATGGTCCTATCATGAATAATTATATCACGTATGATTTAACAGTGAATAATATTCATACGGGGAAAGAATATAATTATTCACAGCGCTATTACGGCTCAAGGACCATCTTTTTCTTAGAAAAGATGCCGGCTAATAAGAGGGCCATGTTTCAACGATTGTTAAAATTGAATCATTATTTCCATAATTCTTATGAATATAATATGACATTAGCAAATCAAACTCTTTTTAAAATTGCTAGCCAACTTGAAATCCCTTCTTCAATTAAACAGCAAGCTATGCAAATTTATCTGAAAGTAGTGAATAAACGATTAACTATCGGCCGGAGCATAAAATTTTTAATAATCGCTTCACTTTATATCGCTTGCCAACTGAATGCCTGTTCTCGTAATATAGAAGAATTTTCAAAAAGCACTCAAATTCCCATAAAGACCCTTCGCAGAAATTATCGATTAATATTAAACGAATTGAACATGAAAATAAAACATACTTCGGTTTCTTATTACCTCACTCAATTTTCCATCAGGCTGGGATTATCTGTTTCATTCCAAACATCTGCCAAGAATCTATTAATATTATTGGCTAAATTTGGATTTAATGAGAATTCAAGCCCGAAGGGTTTTGCTCTCGCTGCAATATATATAACTTCTAAAAAAATTGTTAAAGAAAAACGGGTTAATCAACAAACCTTATCTGATATTTCCAATGTCTCTGAAGTTACTATTAGAAAATACATAAAAATGTTTAAAAGTAACCTTGATTTTGCTTCGTTAAAAGTTGCGGGAGGGTAAATTTATTCCAAAGAGCATCTTATGGTTGAAATGGGACGATACTCTTGGGATTTTGATAGATTGGCAATATCCCCAAGTATGCAAGATGAGTATAAGTGAATTATTAGCTATTTATACAAGTCAGACAATGGGGAATATTGCCATTCCGCGATTTTCTATCTTTTCAACCGATGGATTACAAATCGCCTCTTATTTTGGAGGAGAAACTCATAAAGACATGGCTATTTTAGTATTAGACGACAACGAAGATCCTAAAATATTCAAGGATGGTCTTATTCACTTTTATCATCTCATAATTAAAGGTCATTTTGATCAAAAAATAATTGAAACGAAAATTCAGGATCTTTTCAGTATCGTTCAGGAACAAAATGAACAGACGCAAGCCCAATTCACATCATTGGAAAGAAAATTTGATACCTATTTGGATATTTTTAAAGATTTTATTGAAATTCTTGATATGCGCATGAAAAATTTGGAGAATAATATTTTAAAGTTGTCATTATCGATGGCGAAGGGGGATAAGGATGGTTCGTGAAAAAAAGATTCTCTTAATAGGTTCTAGTGCAGTAGGGAAAACAACCACTTTCAAATCTTTTTTGGGTGAATTAGTGGATGTCTCTTATCGCCCTAGCTTAAGCGTAAATATTGGCTATAAATTTGTTGAATCTAATGGAAAACAAATCGGTTTACGAATTTGGGACTTGGGCGGTCAGCTGCTTCATAGGGAGGTTTGGAAAAATTATTACACGAATACAGACGGGTGCCTTCTAATCTATGATATCACTCGAAAAAGCACATTTATCGAAATCGGGAATTGGAAGAGAGAAATGATGCGCCAACTACGCAAAAAAATCCCTATGATTTTAGTTGGAAATAAGTGTGATTTGGAATCTAAACGAGAAGTTACATATGAAGAGGGCCAGCTCCTTCAAACTAAATTAAGAGCAAAGGCTTTTTTTGAAACTTCCGCTTTATACAATAGGAATATACAAGAAGTTATTAGGAAAC
>CAYGYC010000172.1:0-9446 GCA_964353755.1 uncultured archaeon
TTAATCAGCTTCATGCGGATCTCCTGAGAGTGGATCCTTTGAAACCTATTATACTAAAATGGAACAAGCGGGCAAACTCATGTACGATTTATTGAAACCCGAGAAATATCTGGTGGTCATGATTCGTGATTCATATCAGAATCAACGCTATATTCCAGCGTCCTTTCAGGTTGCTGCCCGGTTAGAGAAATTCTTTACCTTTAAAGGTATTAAAATTTGGCACCAAACCGGCGCTCCGGTGCGTCCCTATGGGTATCCCTTCTCCTATGTCCCCAATATCGTTCATCATGACATCCTTATTTTTAAGAAGGAGAATCCGCATGTTTAAATCTTATTAATGTAGTGAAGGCATTGAAATGAATCAAAGTCAATGCAATAAATGCAAAAAACTAATGCACCCTTCGAATTTAATCTTTGGTGAAACGTGTCTATACTGCTACGAGAAAAAGGTGCATCAAAGCACATTTGGCTTGAATTCATTCGAATCTTTTTCTAGAATTTACCATTATTTGCCTATTGTCTCTATCTTAATAAGTTTGACCGTCTTTCTAGTAGTCCCGCTGACTTCTCAACCCTTAACTATTTTTATAATTCTTATTATAATGATGGGTCTCAGTCTCATAAGTTCCTCCCCATACATTTTACCAACTGTTTTCGCCCAAATAAAAGATTCGCAGGAGAATTATAAGATTGCTTTAAATCTATATAATCCCCACACTGCAGAATTCTGTGCGAATCACCCGCAACTAATAGCCATTGCACGATGCTCGATCTGTTTTAAACCGCTTTGCTCGCCGGATTTCACTTATGGGAAGATGGGAAATCCCCTTCAATGCCGCCCTTGCATTGAAAAATATATGAATTTTAAACTATCTCCAACTATTTTTTACCTCCTCACCGTAAGCCCCCTCATTGTCGTTGGATTAGTTAGTGAGGCTCTTACTGGCACCAAAGGACTAAGCTTTATTTTCCTTTTCATGCCCTTTATCATCTTTTTCTATCCTCTAGGAATCTTCTTCGTTAAACGAACCTCCCTCTCCACGACTCCCCCATCCTCCCTCAATGATAAATACGCGCTCCCTTGATGTTAAGCTTTTAAAAGTTATGAAATCGATTCCATTAATCTTATAGTTCTTTCTATTTATATTATTATTTAAAGTAGGTTCCTGAACAGAAATGCCCCGAGGCCAAATTCCAACTAAAGCAAAAGCATCCCACTCTAGGAAAGCACCTACCAATGAATTGAACGACTTGTCTGCCAAGGACTGGCTTATTAGCACGAGAAGCGTTTGGTGCGCCTCAGATTATGATATGGACCAAACACTGCCTGTCCAAATCCGTCATTTCAAAAAGTTAATCCTCTTTTTTACAAAGCAAACCGACCTTGTCCTAAATCCCCTGAATGAACCAGGCATCCAAGAAATCGGCTCAGCAATGGAGCGGCGCGTCGTAGTTCAAAGTTCAGAATCGGTAGACTTCATTCTACTTCAGGAATCAAACCAATTTCCCAATTGGTCCGCCTATAAACAGGCTTTTACAATAACTCTTAAAGATAAATATACTCAATTCCATCAAAAATTGAAAAAGGATAAATATTTATGCATTATTGTGAAGAACTTTTATTTTAAAAACTCTGAATTTATTTCATTTCATCATGATTTGAGTTTACTATTGGAATATCTTGGGTTTAAGCTTAAAGGGCTCACAATTTGGATTCCCCAGGCTGACCTAAAACTTAATGATACTTCGGCAGAACAAAGCCTTATTCATGAAAATATCCTCATTTTTAGAAAAGAGAATCCTGGAAATTCTGTATTCGCTTTGAACTTGAGCGATAAACAAATATTAATATCACAAACTCTTTATTACCCGTCCTATATGCTTAGCATTCCTCCACCCCGCGATAAATTCAAAGCCCAACACCCTGCTACCTTTCCTGAGCCGGATATAAAAAATCTCATTACTTTTTTTACTGAGCTGCAGCAAAAACCGAAAATCCTCGATCCTTTCTCAGGCGTTGGCAGCACTCTTTTAGCCTGTCAGGAATTAAATCTGGAAGGCTGGGGCATCGAGCTAACTCAAAAATGGATAGATCTCACTAAAAAGCGATTTCACCACTTAGGGTATCCCTTAAAAATCGATGGTGAGGTTCATTATCCGGACCAAACCACGATTGAGCGATTTCTCGGTCAAAAATCTGTTGGATTGGAATCCAACGCTGCGGTAATCCAAAATCTGCTCCCAGGCGATGCCTTTGACAAAATTCAATCCTTTGAGCCATCTCTCTTCGATTTTATTGTCACTAGTCCCCCCTATTGGGGGATCTTAACTAAAAAGATTGACCACAAGACGAAGCATGAACGGGTTGAGAAAGGTCTTCCTGTTAAATATACAATTGTAGGACAAGATGCCACCTTTCTCAAAGATTTAGGGAATATCGAATCGTATAACGAGTTTCTAAATCAATTGATACAAATTTTTCAAGGTTGTTATAGGGTATTAAAAGACCATCGATATATGGCGGTTATTATCTCCGATTTCAGGGATCGCGCACAATTCTATCTATATCATTGTGATATCGCTAAGATCCTTCGGAGAATTGGCTTCAAACTAACGAGCATCACTATCTTACATCAAGGTAACAAGAAACTATATCCTTACGGGTATCCCTTCGTTTTCGTTTCCAATATTCACCATCAAAATATAATTATAGTCAAAAAAGAAGTGGATAAGGAAGCCAATGGATATTAATAAACTTTTAATTGATTTTGGGGCTACCAGCGAGTTAAGTAAGAAAATAATTTCTGTATTGTATTTGAAAATTTTAAGTTCCAACTCTTCCCGAAGCTTTTTGTTGTTTGAAGAATGGCGAAGAATATTCTCCCTTGTTTGTGCCTATTCTAAGGATAAACTACTTGAATTAAATGAATATTATAAAGTGGATGAAGAAAAAAGCAGTAATGTCGAAAAATTAATGTTTTCAGTTCACACCTTTTATTCCCTTTTAATAAAATTACTAACTTCTGAAATCATAACCCTCTGTATAAATAATTTTTCTTGTTCATATTTGGCAAGGCTTGAAGAACTATGCACTAAAGGTTTAAATGAAATGAAATCGGAATTCCAAAAGCTAGAAGCGGGTGAGATATTCAAGGAATTAGGGATAAGAACTTTTCTTGAAAGTGATTATTTTTCATGGTATTTAGATGAATGGGATAATGAGCTAGCCGATTGCTTTAAAAAAATCATTAAAAAATTAATGAGTCATGATTTTACAACAATCAAGATGGATCAAGGACTAAGCGGTGATTTATTCAAGCGATTATATCAAAATTTAGTTCCTAGAGAAGTCCGACATAAGTTAGGCGAATATTTTACTCCTGATTGGCTTGCAGACTTATTATTGAATGAAGTAGGCTATGATGGTAATCCCAATGATTCCCTACTTGATCCAAGTTGTGGATCAGGAACCTTTCTATTAGTGGCCATTAAAAGGATAAAACATTTTGCAGAACAGGGTTCTATTGATAAAATAACCTTGTTTAAAAAAATACTTAAGAATATAAAAGGAATAGATTTGAATCCCTTAGCGGTTCAAGCTTCTAAAGCGAATTATTTAATAGCTCTAGCAAATTTACTGCAATATCGACCAAGAGAAGGTATTGAAATTCCGGTTTATTTTGCGGATTCTATTTTGATAAATGAACAAACAATTCCAGCAGCAAATTCGCTAACTCCTCTTTCGATTGGTCAGTTCGATTTTGTTGTAGGGAACCCTCCTTGGATAGGTTGGGAATATCTACCTCCGAGTTATCGTGAAGAAACTACGGAACTTTGGCAATACTATGGCTTATTAAATAAAACCAAAGGGAAGGGCCTCGGCAAAGTCAAACGCGATATGGCTATGCTCTTTACCGCACGCTGCTTAGATAAATATCTTAAAAATAGGGGAAAATATGCTTTTCTAATACCCTTTACAACTTTTAAAACCCAAGCTGGAGCGGGTTTTAGACAATTTTTAGCAAAAGGTAACAGTGCGAAAGTTGAATTACCCTGTAAAGTTATAAAAGTTCACGATCTTGTGGAATTATATCCCTTTGAAGGGGCAGTAAATCGAACGGCAATGATTTTAATTGAAAAAAGATGGGGAACTCAATTTCCGATACCTTGCATTGTCTGGCATAATCCAACGAAGAAAAGCATTCCGATGAATGCAAATTTAATTGAAGTAAGAAAAATTACCAAACAATTTGAAATGGTTATGATACCTATAAAAGAAAATATGGTAGAAACGCAATGGATGACAGTGCATGCAAGTGCTAAAGATGCTATACAAAAAATCAGAGGGAATTCTCCTTGGTATGAAGCCCACATGGGGGTTAAAACCGCCTTAAATTTAGCTTATTGGGTTAAAATTATATCCGAGGCAGAAACTCTTCTTTCAATACAGAATGCGCGTGTTCCTGGGCAAAAAAAGCCCATAAAAGACATCACGTGCCCTGTAGAATATGACCTTCTTTATCCGATGAATCGAGGACGTGACCTAAGGAAATGGTATTGCCAGAGTTCTGACCTATTTATAATTACCCCTCATGATAGTAAAACTGGCAAGCCCTTGAAAGAAAATATAATGAAGACGGAATATCCTCATACTTATAATTACTTTATAAAGTTAAAAGATGAGCTTGATAAGCGCTCAATCCATCAATTATGGGGAAAGGATTATCCCTTCTATTCTCTCTACGATATAGGATCCTACACCTTTAGTACCTATAAAGTGGCTTGGAAAGCTATTGCAGGACCAATTACTGGAAAGGCAGTCTATTTTGCGTCTGCAGTTCTTGAACCACAGCAGGTATTTCATAATTCCAAATTAAAACCTATTATTCCTGATAATTCGATCATCTCTATCCCCTTTGAAAATAGAGATGAAGCATATTATGTATCTGCTCTCCTAAATTCTATTCCAATTTTATTCATAATTGCCTCCTATACCTATGAATTGCGAATGGAAACGCACATAACTAAGAATGTTTTTATCCCTCAATATGATTCAACAAATATCTTGCACCAGAAACTCTCGAAATTATCGGAAAATGCGCATCATGTTGCAAATCAAATTTATAAAGAGCATCAAACCGAATTAATATCTGAATTAGAAACAATCGAAGAAAATATAGATCTTCTGGTCACTGAATTATACCAACTCACATCTAATGAACTTGAAGCTATTAAAAATACTTATATGATTTTAAAGGAAGGAAGATTAGCAGTTGAAAAAGAACTTGAAGATAGTTGAACTTAATTAAATTTAGAAGAGAAATCAAGGAATAAAATGCCGAGTGGAATATCATGGTTGCAAAATATGAATGGTGGCAAAAGACCACGGTTTATCAAATTTACCCCCGCTCCTTCAAGGATTCAAATGGGGATGGTATTGGAGATTTACGTGGAGTTATTGAAAAATTGGATTATTTAAAAGAATTAGGAATAGAGACAATTTGGTTCAGTCCATTCTACCCCTCTCCACAGCAAGATCATGGATATGATATTACCAATTTTGAAGATGTGGAGCCGCAATATGGTACATTAGCGGATTTTGACGAATTATTGACCGGAGCGCATGACCGAGAGATTAAAGTTGTATTAGATATGATTCTTAATCATACGTCCGATAAACATCCGTGGTTTCTGGAATCGCGCTCCAGCCGAGATGCTCCCAAGCGGGATTGGTATATCTGGCGAGATGGTCACGGGAAAAATGGGAAGAAACCCCCAAATAACTGGAAAGCGATGACCGGAGGTCGCCCTTGGATCTATGACGAAAATACAGCACAATGGTATTTTTTCCATTTTCTTCCCTTTCAACCGGATTTAAATATGCGAAATCCTGAAGTAAAAGAGGCGATGTTCAAAGCCTGCCGGTTTTGGTTAGATCGGGGCGTTGATGGGTTCCGCCTGGATATTTTTCATGCGACATTTGTGGATGCTGAATTTCGCGATAACCCGCGAGTGTGGACCTTATTGCCTGGGGAAACGCATAATAAATCCTTTTTTCAGGACCATAAAAATGACATTCACCTTCCCGAAAACTTTGAATTTGCAATAGAGTTGCGAAAACTTCTGGACGAATACTCACCTCCGCGTTTTTTAGTGGGTGAAATCCAAGGAACGCTAGACCAACTCCGCCAATACTACGGTCCAAATAATAATGGGCTTAATATGGTCTTCCTCTTCCCTTTTTCCACAGTACGCCTGAATCCCCCGCAAATCTATAAAATTGTTTCCAAATTTGAAGCGTTACTCCCGCCCCCTTATACACCCACCTGGGTTTACAGTAATCACGATCGAATGCGGATGATCTCGCGGTTCTCGGATGATCCCGCTAAGGCCAAAGTGATGGCGCTGCTGCAGCTGACTTTACGCGGAGTACCCTATATTTACAATGGAGAGGAAATAGGGATGCCCCAGGTGAAATTCTCGTTGCGAAAAAGTCAGGACCCTGTAGCAAAAAAATGGAAGTGGATGCCAATCACCCAATCTAAGCGATTTGGCTTCTCTTTAACCCGGGATGGCTGTCGGACCCCAATGCAATGGTCCGCCGCACCGAATGCGGATTTTTCACCAAATCCCAAAGCAGTGCCTTGGTTAAAAATCTCCAAAACGTATCCAAAGATAAATGTAGAGGCACAGGCGGCGGATCCTAATTCCTTACTCAACTTTTATCGACGGTTGCTTAAAATTCGACGTGATAATATAGCGTTACAAGAAGGGGAATTACAACTAGAGCCCCCTGCTCTAAAATTTCTCCTTTACTATCGCACTCATCCTACTCAAAAACTGGCAATTCTGTTAAATTTCCAAAACAAACCACTAACTCTCCCCTCGCCCCTTCCAAATCCCTCCTTGATTTTCTCCACGCACCTTCAAAGTCAATCCCTATCCCAATTCACATCCACTAAGAATATTATACTCCAATCCTATGAATGCATAATATTGCAATAAATCCTCAAAAAACTAATAATCTTAGCAATAATTGCAATAATTCATTAAATAACTAATAGTCTTACTACTTACACAATGAACTATATAGAAAAAGATTATATAGGGACTTTCATTGGTATTACAAAATAAATTTCCAATATGGTGTTAGAAATGGTGTTAAAAGAGCGTGGCTATCGTCAAGTATCGTTGCCAATACCATTGATCGAGCGAATCGAGAAGTACATCAGCAACCATAAGGAAGAGGGATTTACTTCAATACCGGAGTTCATCAGACAAGCGATCCGAGAAAAAATTGATCGCTCAGCGCAAAAAGAAGCCTAGGGTAGGGGATTAATCCTTTTTTTAAAGCCTTTTTAATAATCGAATTCCCACAATTTCTAACCTTATATATTCAAAGGGAGTGAAATAAATTCGCATTTTTATCATGGAATACATTTCGGGAGGAGGATTACCGGGCGATATAGCGAATTCCGTCTTATTTCCTGAAGGATTTGCTATGTTAAATGCAGTAGTAGAGGACTTCAGTAAAACAGGAAATGAAATAGTCACTACCTTAGATACACGATTAAAATCACTTCAAAGTCATATTCAAGCCAATGAAATCATCCAAATCGCGGAGGGCGAATTCCACGAAAAGTTTGAGAATATTGTAGATGAATCCGATGCTGTTCTGTTAATTGCCCCCGAAAAAGGGAATGTTTTATTCGATTTAGCTAAAAAAGTAGAACACGCTGGTAAACAACTGTTAGGACCCTCCTCTGAAGTTATTAAAATTACAGCCGATAAAGTAGAAACCCACAGGAAAGCTTTAGAGGCTCACGTTTTAATACCGAGCGCTATTCGAATGGCCTTTTCAGAAAAAATTGAATTGATTGACAAGATTTGCCGCCAAATTGGGTACCCTGTCGTATTTAAACCCATTGATGGGGTTGGCGGCAGTGGAATCTGTATCGTAGCCAATCAGCAAGATATTGCAGCGGGACTAACTACCGTACAAAAAGAAACGAGTTTAACTACCTTTCAAGTTCAGAAGTATATCTCAGGTCTTGATGTGAGTGTGTCCGCTCTGGTGAGCCCCAAAGAAGTGCGTCCTATTAGTTTAAATGCCCAACTCGTGAAATTAAGTCCTCCCGGTGGGCAATCGGAGTATCGTGGGGGCTATTTACCCCTTTCCCATACTTTAATGAAAGAGGCTTTTGAAAATTCTATTAAAATTCTAAAGTATCTAAAAGGATCGCTGGGATATATAGGGCTCGACTTCGTATTCTCCTACGCTCCTTTTCTTATTGAGATAAACCCGCGGATTACCACTTCCTATCTGGGACTAAGAGAGGTTCTTTCTGTCAATCCCGCCCAATTGATTTTGAACGCCATTCAAGGAGCGCTTCCGCCAAAAATAACCTTTACGGGGGCAGCCATCTATTCCAAAGTGGAATTCGAAGGGGAGTTCACAAATTTACCTATTCCTCCCGCTTTTCAAAACCGAATCAGAATTAGCACCCCTCCCTTTCCTTATGGCGGCTCCACCCTCACCTTTCTCGTGGCTCGGGGTGAATCCATAAAACAAGCCCAAGAAACGCTGAGTTCTTTCGCTAATTTATTCAAACCAAAGAGTATTCTTTAATATTGAAATTCATGAATTTTAACAATTTTCACTATTTCGTCTTTGTACAGCTCTTCCCATTTCAATAACTTCTGCTTTATCAGAACACAACTGATACACGGATACCCAAACTTCCCCAACACACGTTTATCCGCTTCCTCCAGCGAATTCAAGGCTAATTGCACAAATTCCCAGAAATTTAATTCTTGATTCTCTTGGAAAAAATCCTTGACTACGTTGCTCGGATAATATAATAGTTCCTTCTTCCCATTGCTCAATTCAATTGCAACTGTTGTCAGCGGCATATAATCCCCATCAGGCTCTATAAAATTAAATTATTCTCCAATACATAAAAATAGACGTTACATATAAAGTTGAACAAAATTATATTCGACGCAATCATATTGAATTTATAGCAAATAATTCTTCCTATTAAACAACTTTAAACAAGAAGCATAATTATAATACAACCTAGGAAACTAAGATAATAATTCTAAAAATTTCAACAACCATTATCAATGTTTTCCGGGTTTTTGGTGAGTATGCAATAATGGGAAAAAAACTTTCCTCTAAAGAAGAAAAAAGTTTGCGATCTGAACGAGCTGCTCTTATTGCTCAAGCAGAAGAGTTTCTAAAAGAAGAAGCCTATGACATTCTTCCCCAATTATTCGCCCAAATCGCCAATATTTCTCTAGATTTAGGCGAGAAGAATATAGCTGATGATTTCACTAATCGAGCTGAATCACTTCGCGAAATTATAGAACCAGAAGTCATGCTGATCCCCCAAGCAGAGCCAGAAGTCATTCCTCCTACAGTATTTCCCCCCTCCCTGCCCCCC
>CAYGYC010000173.1:0-9429 GCA_964353755.1 uncultured archaeon
TGCATTTTCACTTTTTATTATACACGGCTCCTAATCTATTTTTGGGCTCCTAAGTCAGCTACCCAACGCATTTCTAGAAAAATTTTCAGGAATTCATCCTGGTAATATACTTGTCTTCCTTTTTCAATAGCTTCAAAGGTTTTGAAAGCTTCAACAAGCCGTTTTTCATTAATTTCACCTTCCGGATAGTTCATTAGAAGGCGATCGATTGCATCCTCAACGTTGAAACCTCTCAAATCCAGTATTTTTGTTAATGACCGTTTTAAACGGCGATATAAAAGGGTTAATGCTTTTTCAAATCGATGCTGCCGTTTAAACCAATCTAAGCGCTTGCCATACAAGGATTCCCCTTCCCGTTTTACCGCGCTTAACTTTAATCGCTCCGGCTTTTCAGCTTCGGGAATAAACTTCTTTACTAACTTAAAGGCTAAATAAGGTCCTAGGGGGGCAAATAGCCAGCTTAAAAGTACGAAATCGGCAAGCCCGACAATTAATCCGAAATAGAAACTACTACTCCAACCCACTTTGACTTGGTGAATTTCATCAAACACAATTTTCCAAGTCGTATCACCTCCCGTAAGGGCATCAATGATGGCCCGACCGAAGGCTAGATTATCATAAGCGGGCTCGCGGACCAATTTGTTGGTTAAAATATCAGGATCGCTAATTAAAAAGATTTTATTCGTCATGGAAACCGCCGTTACGGCATATCCACCGGGAGTAGTGGTGTCCTCGGGATCCTGCACCAGATTTTTATTCAAATCAAGCCATATCGTGTCAGGGGTATAATCTACTGTCGTAAAGAGGGTTGTAGTTCCTTTGAGGGGGCATACAGTCCAAAAGCGAACGGTATAGGAAGGCCCTCCCAATGAAATGGAAAGGGTAAGGGCAGGTGTGACCGAGCCAGATACTGTTGTGCAGAGATACCCATCTTGGAAAGGTAAATCCAAGGGATTTGCATACATTTCGCCCCCTAACGCGGCAGAGATCGCAGAGAAAAACCCCAGAAACATTAATCCTTCATTGGCCGTTCCTTCATCTTGGAGAATGACTAATAGACCATCTGCCGCCAATAACTGTTGGACATATTCTAATCCTGTAGGAAAGAAGAGGGCTTTGGGACCGATCATCAAAAGAAGGGTGTGATTTAAGGGAAAATCAGCTGGGAATCTTGAAATTTCCGCATAGGATGAGATGAGGGCTGCGGTTTCATAACCATCTGATTCAAGAGCATTCTTGAAATCGGAACAGCCGCCATCGCCTGTATTAAAAACGGAATAGGGCTGTCCGGAATAATTCCCGACTTGAAAGATTGTTAATAGAATAGGGAGAGCAAAAAAGATAAACATGACAAAGAGAAAAATCGCGCCTTTATTGAGTTCCTTCTTTTTCTTATACACCATTTTAGTCTTAATTTTCCCCCCGATTTTCTGGGTTTCTGGAACTAGAACTTTATCTACATCGGTTAATCCTTTGTAGAGCGAATAAACTCCTAAGAGGACTAATAAACCGCCTATAAAAGGAAGGAAACTCATTCTCCACAGTACAATAATGGAGATTATCCCAATAATAATTAAAATAAGCCCGCCCCAAATTTTACCGCGGCCTTTTTTCTGAACAGACGGGAGGGATGGCTTGGGAGGTGGAATTTGAGGAGGAGTTTTCACCTTTTTTGGCGGTGGTGATGGCTTTTTTTGCGCCGGGGTCCCGCTTTCCGCTTTATTCTGCGGCGGGGGCGGGGGGTTCTTGACCAACCTGCTTGGTGCCTCCCATCATTAAATCATGCAGCTTTAAGAAGAGTTGTAAGGCTTCCGAATATTTATTGGCATCGATTGGATGCTGCCCAAAGCGGGCTTCTTCAAAGAGTGTCGCAAAGGTATAAATTTCGGTCGGAGGTAGTTTTATCTTTTTCGCTAAATCCATGGCATATTCTCGTGCCGTCTGGCTCGTGCGTCGTGGGATATTATAATATCCTTGCACTTCTTGTAGATAATTGTAAAAGGCGTATACAATTGCTTCGCGTAACCGATTACCTTGTTGTAGGCTAGCTAATTTCTTTTTCACAAACTCCAGATCAATACCCTTGAATTCCTTTCTCTTCTGTTTCGTCCTTGGCTTTCTTCTAGTTTCCGACATTCTCGCGACTCCATACTTATTCTTTCATAGAAGGATTGTGTAATATATTGAATTGGAAGTCCCTATTAAAAATTATGTAATTTATTTTAGGCGGTTTCGGACGCCGGAGCAAGGGGCGTGGAGCCTCCTATAATTTGCTCATAAAGATTTAATAATAATTGGAAGGCTTCGGTATATTTTTGAGAATCGATCTCCCGTTGCCCAAATCGAGCCTCTTCAAACAAGGTTGTGAATGAATAAACCATGGTAGCTGGAAGCTTTATCTTTTTTACAAGATCGATTGCAAATTCTGTGGCAGTTTGGCTTTTACGTTTCGATATGTTGTAGCATCCTTTAATCATTTGTAAATACAGGTAATACGCATAAATGATAGCTTCCCGAAAGCGGTTTCCTTGCTGGAGCGCTTCCATTTTCGCTTTTAAAAATTCCAGATTAAGTCCTTCGTATTTAGACCACATAATCGTTTCTTTTTTCTTTCGCCGTGAATAGAGCTTATGTCCAATGACGGCTGCCACAAGTCCTGCCACAATCCCAATAATCCACGGGAGGAATTGCATGAAAATTGCCCCAAGTCCCGTGGGAGCGATGGTTTGAACCGCAATTGCTACCGAATCATAGTCTCCATTCGCTGAAAATCGGGCAAAGATAGTAGTATTTCCGATCATTGTAGGAATTTGGACAGTAACATGGTAATCCCCATTCGCATCAGTTAGTCCGGATCCGAGTAGGGTACCGTTATAATAGATTTGGACCAACCTATTAAAAATGGGATTTGGGGAGGCATCATCTGTTAAAGTCCCAGAGATAGTAATTCTGCTCCCCGTATAAAGACTGAGATTTATGAAATCGGTCTTCCCGGCAATATTTGTAATGCCTATTACTGCACCTTGTGGAACATATTGCCACCGTACGGCTGAAGAAGGAAAGGTAATTGGGGAACCATCATGCCGTAGGGTTAAATTATTCCAACCTGCGATTGCGGGATTATTAGGGATACTTATGATCCAATTAAAAGATCCTGTTGCTGTATTCGAGTAAATTTGACTTCCATTTGCGAATAATCGGACGGTGCCTGTAAGATCTTGATTTAAATTATCGACTAATCGTCCTGAAACCGTAATATTCTCCCCAATCAAACCAGTTCTATCGACCGCAAAATTCAGGATATTGGTCGTACAATTCACTTCCAACGAGCCAGTGCGTGCTTGATTAAAAATAAACGAGCTATTTGTTAATGTTCCATTAACTACATAATTCGCATTCAAGGGATAATTTTGATAGACAATGAAAGTGGTTGTAAAAAACCCTAATCCATTTGTAACGACGGAGACATCATTCCCATTAGAATCTTTAAGCCTTTGTCCATTACAGGTTAGGTATATTCGCTCGTTGGGTGTCATATACCCATGCTTTTCAATGACTCTTCCACTTATTGTGAGGGAGCTCTGGCCCCGAATCACTGCCACGGGTGTAACCGTATTGATTGAGATGTTTACCGCCCACATCACAGGAGGATCTACAGAGGTGGAAGCATTTAAAATGAAGGTACTCATTAAAGAACCCGCCGAATAATTCACTTTCACAATCACATTTGTGGGTTCATACATCACTATGTTATAAGTAATGCTATAGTATCCGGAAATGTCGCTGTTATCAGTTCCCATCAAATATTCAGTCCCATCCTGTTTAATCCACCATGAACTCACTGTTTTTGAAACCAGGGGCGTCCCATTATCATATAGGAGATACCCGGTCACATATACATCATCGCCGGCAATCATCGGCGTGGGCGTGACCACTCGTCCGATATCCGCGGGATCTGCCGTCTTGGCTAATGCGGTTGAAACCACAATCAACCCTCTATGCGTATTATTTCGACTACTAATGCTAGCACTTGAAGGAATGGAAATGATATTTATTCCATAATTGAAAACCCATATTCCTGGAAACGTTGCGCTGAGGTTGTAGTAACCCCGATTTTGTGCAAGAGGGATCTGCACATAACTATCAAACCGCCCATTTGCCGTAGTTAGTAAGAGGGCAACTTGTTGTCCCGTTTCAAACACTGTAATATTTACATATTGACCTGCAGTACTTGCGATCCCTAGTGTATCGCGCAGAGTCCCCCAGACATGCACTGAAGTAACCCCGCGAATGACATACGGGAGTGTATAGATATTGGTACTGAGTGTAATAGCTGTTAAATTAGAGCACCTTACATAGTAAAGAGCATTCCGGTTTGTTGTGCAATTTCCCCAGATTGCCGAAAAGTTAGCGTAGATGTAGGCATTATTTCCTGCACTAAGGTCATTATAGGTAGCGGGAATGCTGTAGGAGCACTGGTAGAACCCATTTGCAGCCGTATAATCAGCACTGATATTATAAGTCCGCGTAGAATTTCTCCACCAGACGGTTATCAACTGACCTCCAATGCCCGTGCCATTATCGTACGACAAAAATCCTGAAAAAACAATGGTTTGTCCGCGAGGAAGATAATTCCCGCTTCCGCCACTCACTGTTAAGGAAATAGCAAGTCCGGCGGTGATGATCAGGGTTTCATTTCGGGATTCTGCGCTACTTTCTGGAAGGGTATAATGAAAATCCGGATAGGGATCAGGGTAATTCACTAAGAAACTGCCCGTAAAATTCATGGTGAAGTAGTAAAGTCCTACTGAAAGCGTACTTGGGAAACTAAAATTGGAGAGTACATGTCCCGTCCTATCAGTCAATTGCTGCCCACGATTATCTGGAAGCTCCCGGGCCGCATCCACGACCCATCCCTTCAATTCTGCATCAGGAATTGCCTTATTATTCGACGCATCAGTAATGTTGGAAACCACTAAGAAATAACTAAGAGGACCTCTCTGTAACTGATGGGGACTGAGGGCTTCAATCGCTACTTTCGTTGTCCCATTACATGTGACAATCGTTTCATTCTGAACTGCATAGAAGGACGCATTGAAACGATGTGGTCCGACGAGCGAATTGACATTGAAAGTATAATTATTATACGCTCCCGAACTCGTTCCCACGAGTACATTATCTGTGAAATCACTATACTTGTAAGTGACTGCTTGGTTAAGCCAAGTCGTTGTGATAGTTGTTCCATCACGTTGGAGATTTCCAATCAAATTAAACGTATCCGTTACACGATTTTGTGGAATATCCGCTGGCACGGACGCACTGAAAAGCATGGTGTAATGGGATGTTTCCACGCGAGTATCATTCCTCCGCACATTGAATGGCTCTATATTTTGCGTGGGCGAGGTCCTGTTGATCATCCACATGTAGGGGGGAAATGGAGTGGGGTCAAATTGGACCCATTCTCCGTCACCGGGTGTGGTGCTTCTTGGGATCCACACTTCCGCCCAAAAATGACTATGGGTTAAATTAATTACATTAAAGCCCAAAAAAGAGGACCACAAGGGATCTACCTGATAGCCTAACCCACCCCAGACGAGCCGGCTTGAAATATTTAAGCTTCGGAGATATGTCACATAGTTTGAGGCGAAATCTTGAGAGGCTCCATAGCCATTCTTGATAAGAAATGCCGGATCAAAATCGCGACCGGGGATTTGGGCTCGAAATGGTGTCCACCACCACCGAGTCTTAAAATGTTCCATTACGGCTTGGGCCACCTCATAAGTATTCATGGAACTTAGCGCGGGATTCGTGGCGATATTTTGCATATCCTGACGAACAGCGGTGTAATTGGAATGCGATAAATCAGGAAGTTGCAAGTAATCATGCCCATCCCCGGGGTCTGCCACGAAATTCAAGGGTGAACCCGAATAGACGCTCGATTCAATCGCGGCTAAATTCACCGACCCATCATAAGTCACGTTATAAGTGATATAATATTGCCCCGGAATGCCTACTGATGCATTCCAATGGACGCCGTCATACTCATCTTCTATTAAATTCCAGGTCAAATTCACCGGAGGTTGCCCCATTGCATCATATACTTGCAGAGTTGAGCGAATCATGGGCTGATTCCAGAGATGGGGCAAGGGTAAAGTTCCATACCCTTGCTGTGAAAAATAGACTTGCATAACGACAGTATAATCTGTCCCGGGGGAATTATTTTCTGTATAGGGACTTGTTGCATTATCGGCTATTACCCAAATTTTCCCTTCAAAATAATCATAAGCCCGAATTCGCCAATACCGCCAAGGCTGGTCTGCACTTACCCAGACCGCTATATTCGGCGTTCCAAAGGGTCCTACCCCATTTCCCATAGCGCCCCCCATGCCGGGCAGTCCCCCTACCCCAGTACCCGTCCCACCGCCCGTTCCACCGCCAGAACCAACGCCACCACCACCCGGTAGGCTTCCGCCTGCTAATAGATATGCAAGCGCCCCTGCCGCTAACCACCATGGAATTTCACCCGGGAGAGTCCCATTATAGTTCTGGAGCAAATCTTCCCACTCAGGCGGCAAATCCCAATCTTGCCAATTCTGGGGTAAATTGGGGATATCAGGGATTTGCCAATTGTCGGGAGGTTGAGGAGGATTGGTCGGGGGTGGAATGAGATCTAAGGGGAGGTTGCCAAACCAATTCCCCATGTTGCCATTAAAGAAAAAGGATAGGGGCAATGCAGCCAATAATGATAAGGAGACAATTAATAAACCGATAATTAAAATAGTCTTCCAAGTCACCCCTTTTTGCACGGTGACCATACCAGGCTTGGTCGACATGAAAAATCACAACCTATTTTTCATTTGAAGGATCATAATTATTTAAATTGGTATATTAAGGTATACTAATTAGTAGACTCCCCTAGAAATATAAAACTTTGGATTTCAAAAACTGGAGCAATTTACGATTTACTGTTCATTTCAATCAGGATATTTAAGGAGATATCATTGTCACAATTAGAGGACCTAGAAAAAATTTTGGAACGCTTAGAACTCACCGAATATGAGAGAAAGATTTATCTGACCTTGCTAACAAGCGGTCCTCTGAGCGCAGGTGAGGTAGGGGATCTCACGGGCATTCCGAAATTCAATGTATATCCATCTATTAAACGATTAGTCTTAAAAAAGTTTATAGATGAGCAACCCACCGCTCGGGCTTCAAAATACAAAGTGGTTCCGCCCCAAGATGTTATAAAAGAATTACAGAGGGAATTAGAGAAGCGTCACAGCAATGAGAAGAATGCGTTACAAGAAATAAATGTGTTATTATCAAAAATAAATTTAAATCCAGATGAACTAATTGGTTCTAGTCCAAGTGATTCAGTCTGGCTTATCAATTCAGAAGCTCGAATAAGACAAAGTGTGTTAGATTTATTAAAAAAATCTGAAAAATCGATTATAGCTTGTCTTCCAACGATTGAAAACCCAAGTTATACGCAAACACGTCAAGAAATTCTTACCCTTCTTCAATCAATTCTCAAAAAGAAAAAAGCTAAAATGCAACTCATTTTGAATTGGGAACTGGAGATGGGAACCGATGATGAACAAGTGGCAGATTTACTGACAAAATATGGGGGTAGTGTGTATCAATGGGGTATTGGCGAACTACCTTTTAGTGCGTTTTTGATAGATAATTCGGAAGGGTTAATAATTTTACAGAGTGTATGGATTCCTATCCCTAAATTTGGCCTTGCGCTCTGGATACGCCATCCTGCCTATGTGAAACCGTTTGAAAAACTCATTGAACGCTTCAATGCAGCAGGTGCTTTCAAGAAATGGGGTTAAAAGGAGATATTAAACATATGAATGAAAAAAGTTCCGAGAATTTTTCTCATAAAATAGGGAAATTAGAATTTAAGGTGAAGTAATTGAGTAAAAGTAATAAAGTCCTCTTGTTTTTTGTTACCATTTCGATAGTTTTAATGTCTTTATTCATTTTATATCAACATGATGATCCTTTTTTCATCGGTCATTCAGAATTAAAGTTAAAAATAAAAGAGTATTCGGCAATTTATATAGATGGGAACGCTGAATTAAATATTTATGCGATTGATGGGACCGGAGGAGAGCGCGATCCCTATATTATTGAAAATTTAGTTATTAACGCAAGTGGCTTAGGTAATGGAATATACATTCAAAATACAGACGCTTATTTTATTCTTAGGAATTGCGTTATAACCAACGCAGATTTATATTGTGCAGGTATCTCACTTTCAAATGTGACTAATGCTAAAATTACAAACAATATCGTTTATAATAGTTATGATGGGATTCTTTTATGTCGTTCCAGCAATAATATGCTTAAAAATAATACTTTAAATCATAATGATGAAGGAATTTGTTTAGATTATTCAAGCAATAATGTGCTTATCCATAATACTATTAATTACAATGGTAATGGAATTCATATACGTTATTCAAGTAATAATATGCTTATTCATAACACGGCTAATCATAATGCGAAAAATGCGATCTGTTCCTTTTACTCAAGCAATAATCAAATTTACAATAATCATTTTCAAGGAAATGGTATTAGATTAATTGGGCAGTCCTTATCTGATTTCATTCAAGAAATTACTGCGGATAATATGATTGATGGCCGCCCAATTTACTATTATAAACATCAGAACTCGATTAGTATTCCACCAGATGCTGCACAAGTAATTCTTGTGAACTCTTCTTTCATGAATATTTCAAATTGCAATTTAGCAAATGGAACGATTGGCATTTCACTCTTCTTTTCTCATCATAATACGCTTTCCCACAATACTGCCAATTATAATGAAAAAAAAGATGATGAATGTGGAATTTATTTGTATCACTCAAATAATAATACACTTACCCAAAATACGGCTAATAATAATGGAGAATATGGATTTTTTTTGGAACAATCCAGCAATAATACGCTCATCAACAACTTTGCCAATTATAATACGCAATATGGAATTTTATTGGAGCAATCCAGCAATAATAAGCTTACGAATAACACTATTATCCAGAATGGATATTCTGGAATTTATTTATTTTATTCAGGCAATAATCGAATCTATAAAAATCAATTTTATCGAAATGGAATAGAATTGTGGGGATGGAATCCCTCTGATTTTATTCAAGAGATAACTCCTGATAATGAGATAAATGGTCGTCCAATTTATTATTATAAATATCAGAAAGCATTAGCCGTTCCGACCGATGCTGCACAAGTGATTCTCATGAACTGTTCATACATAAATATTTTAAACTGCAATATGTCAGAGGGAACGATAGGTATTTCACTCTTCTTTTCTCATGGGAATATGATTTTCCACAATATCGCTAATCATAATAATCTGCATGGAATTTATTTATTTCAATCAAATAATAATACGCTTACTTA
>CAYGYC010000174.1:0-9347 GCA_964353755.1 uncultured archaeon
CAAAAGAAGAAATATTAGAAATCCCAAGTTTTAAGGTGACATTAAACAATCCTACCGGGACAGGAGATGTCTTTAACGCTGCATTTATTTATGGCTATATTCATAATTGGGATTTAGCACAAATTGGAAAATTTGCTAATGCAAGTGCAGCTTTCCATTTGAATAATCGCCAAACCCCTTATCCTACGCTTCAAGAAGTTCAAAAATTCATAGAAACTTCCGAGAGAAAAAATAAAGGTAATGAAGTTGGGTCATCAGCTTCCTACGCCGAACATAATTTTACTCCGCAATACTCACAAAAACGCCCCATCTCCTCTCCTACAGATGCACCGCAATTAGGACAGAATTTTGTCTCCTCTTCTTGAAAGGGATTTTTATCGTCTACTAAAAAATAGCCCTCCTTTTTTCCATAGATATAGACAAACTGTCCTGTAGCAAATTGCTTTTTGGGATTTAATGGTTTCGTATGTATTTTTTCAAATTCCATGGGGACATCAGACTTAATTTTAATAACCCCCCCTTTATCATCCACATCTAAAACGACTTCGCCAACCCTCCCAATGATATTTTTACTAGAAATAATGTCATAATGCCTATTTATTGCAATTCTTTTCCATAACATTGAAATTAGCTTTGTAAACAGATAACTGATTAGGGGTGTAATAATAAATGTAATCCATTGGAGCCGTTCCGCGATAAGAAAATAAAATGCAATTCCTAAAATTCCAAACACCAATAAAAATTCCGAAAATAAAAGCATGAAAGGAGCAGGCGTTATATCTTTAGGCCCATGAGCCCCTCCCGAATCCTTGGAATGATCAACTTTATGTAAGTGCTCTTTAGCCAAATGCTCTGAATGCTCTGATTGATCAACGTGATCTGATTGATCAGCGTGCTCCGCATGATCCGCATGGTCTGCGTGTTCTAAATGATCAACGTGATCGACAGCTTGGTCTATCTGATCAACGTGATCGACAGCTTGGTCAATATGGTCAATATGATCGACATAGTCAATGTGGTCAATGTGATCGATATGGTCTATATGGTCAAAATGATCAACATGGTCTATGTGATCAATGTGATCGATATGGTCTATATGGTCAATATGACCCACACCTCCATGTTCCATGGTCGTTCCAGCAAGAATTATAGAAATTATCGACATTATTACTCCGCTAATAAATAGACCAAGACAAATATTGAAGAAAATATTATAAACATCCATCCTTCATTACCTTTTAATATTCTTTATTCGATTTCTTATTTCAAATAAATTATTTTATTCGCTTTTAGAAGGTTCGCGACTTTTCAGTACTATTTTCTAAATAAAAAAAATATAAGTGCAGATTATGTATTTTCAGGGGCTTCTGCATTTTCATGCACTTTTACTTCTTCAGGAATTGCCGTATCCTCTTGGATTTCCTTTTTTCCATGAATTTTTTTGGGGTGAAATTTTCCTTCTTCAAAAAGTTTCCTATATTCGGGAAGCAACACCAGAAAGGGCAAAATCGATTTGGATAAGGCGTTAAATGATTCATCGCCATTTCCCATAATGAACATCTTTTCAGGCTTAATGTTTTGATATATATTAGGAAGTATATCGATTAATTTAGAAGTTAAGAACCGCTCATCGGCATTACCGATGGCTTCCACTTGTTTCCTAAATCCCTCTGCTTGAGCAAGCATTTGACGTCGTATAACTTCCGCCTCACCTTCTGCTTTTGCAATTAAATTCTTTCTGATTTGTTCAGCTGATGCTTCTGCGTCAATGACTATTTTCTGTCTTTCTCCATCAGCTTCAATTTTCTTTCGTTCCCGTTCTTGTTGCGCAATGGCGATCTCTTTCTCTTTTCTCTTCAACTCAATTTCTTTTTCAACGAGCTGATCTCGGACCTCGACTTCATTTTTCACCGTCAGTTCCCTTAAACGAGACTGTTGCTCACTGTCTGCTCTCGCAAGGCGCGCGCTTTTTAGTTGTTCTGCTTGCTTGATAGCCTCCATGTTTTTTTTCAATTCTTTGTCTAAAATATTTACTTCTATAATTTCAATCGATTCAATGACGATTCCCCAGTCCGAAGTCAGTTGGTGCAATTCCTTACTAATTCCTTTAATAATTTCGGAACGCTCTCGAATGATCTTTTCGATTTCCATGTTGGCGCAGGTAGTTCTAATAATCGCCTCTGCCGCATTCTTAAGAATCGTTTCGATATAATGTTTATTTCGAGGATCCCATGAAACCGCGGAAAAAGCTTTTTCAGCGTTGATCACCTTCCAAATTAACATCCCTGTTATGCTTATGCTTTGATATTCCTTTGAAAGGACTTGTTCGTGGGCTTCTAAATTGGTTTGGATGCTGGTCGTTGGGATAATCACATAATCATCGATTAGCGGTAATAGCCACAGATTCCCACCTAAGCCGGCGCTTTTCACCTTTCCATGGCGAAGATGAATTACAAATTGATTTGTCTTGAATTTCCGATAGCGAGATACCATAAAAATTATGAACATAAAGACGACAATTATTGCTACCACTATAATTCCTACAATCCATGCGTTAATTTCTTGAAGCATTTTCATCATCCCTACGTTTGTATCATTTTTTTTGATTGGATAGGTTCCAATCATGGAAGCTAGAAAAATACGAACATATAAAGTTATGAAAAATTCACACACTTGTTAAATTAAACGAGATAATGATTATCCTACGAACAGAGAACTACAAAAAATAGTAGATATTTAAAATTATGAGATAATTCACTTAGTTTCATGGCTAGAATAAATACTTCTAATTAAGGAATAGTTAAAAATTTTAAAAACCCTATATTTCTTTATTCATTTAATTGATTTTCCATTTTTAGGATAAAATAAAAAGGGAGAAAAATGAATCAAACTGGTCAATTTACTCTAAAAGAAATTGAGGAACAGCCAAGAGTTATTCAGAAAACAATAGAAAGTTCAAGAAAGTTTGAGGAATTAGCTGAATTTATCCGAAGAGTTAACCCTGAATTAATTATCCTCACGGGTAGTGGGAGCTCCTTCAATGCAGGGTTTGCAAGTCTTTATCTGCTTAATAAATTGGCTAAAATTCCCACCTGGGTAGTACATTCCTCTGAATTTCCCTATATTATCGATCCGATTTTAAAAGAGAAACGCCATGTACTGATCACGATCTCCCAAAGTGGAGAAAGCCCTGGGACGTTACAGGCAGCAGATATCGCTAAATCCAAAGGTATTACTTCAATTGCCGTAACAGCACACCCAACCAGCCCTCTGGCTCAAAAATGCTCAATGGTTTTACCATTGATCACGGGAGAAGAGCAAAGTATCATGGCAACTAAAACCTATATCGCCCAAATTGCAGCCTTATTTCGATTAGCACTTGCATTGGGGAATTTCAACAAAGACCTCGAACCATCCCTTATAAAAGATCTTTTGGGTTCTCTAAAAAAAGTTCCGGAAGAAGTGAAAAATATGTTAGAGCCCTTAAAACAAACCGTTAAGAATATTTCTCCTTATTATAAATTTGTAAAACACGCCTTCATACTGGGATCGGGACCTGACTATGCCACCGCCATGGAGGCTGCCCTCAAACTAAAGGAAGGGGCTCGAATTCTCGCTGAAGCCTATAGCACTCCTGAATTCCGCCACGGACCTATTACCTTAGCCGATGAATATACAATGATCTTAGCCATTATTCCGCATGCTACTAATAAGCGCTATGAATCTGTAGTTTCTCTCCTAGACAAGGTAAAAGAACGACACTCTTCTATCTTAGGGATTACTCCTTCACAGGACCTACCGTATGATTTTATGATTAAAATGCCCCTCATCCATGAGGGGTTGAGTCCGCTCATTAACATCGTCCCCGTTCAGTATTTAGCCTACGATATTGCGATTCTCCGGGGCTATGACCCCGATAACCCTGTATTTCTCACGAAAGTTGTACAGAAGGAGTAACTATGCCTGTTGGACGCAAAATTGAATCGATCCGTTCGTTGACCGTGATCAATCCTGAATCCGGAGCACTTTTGAAAGATTATGATATCGAAATTGATAGAGGTATAATTAGCGCTATCGAACCCTCGAAAAGAACATCATCCGGTGATGTGGATGGAACCGGATTATTTGCGATCCCGGGGCTCATAGATACACACGTTCATTCTTTAGGATTTTTGGATGAGAAAATTCCGGGTGTTCTCGATATACGCTGGTTGTTTCGTCAACAACGCAAGAATCTGGCTGCGTATCTTCGGAGTGGCGTAACCACAATCCGAGATATGGGATCTGCACTCAACTTAATCCGGAGAAAGAGGCGCCAAGCCGCTCAATTGAAAATCGAGGCGCCTCGAATGCTCTACGCAGGGCCAATATTTACCGTTCCAAAAGGTTATCCGTATTATGTCCCCAATATGCCCATTTTCTTGCGATGGTTTACTGGACCTATTCGAATAGATCTAAAACCCACACAGAGTGAAAAGCAAGTGAAAGACTTTGTTGATAAAGTGGCGGCGGGGGGTGCGCGCTGCATTAAAGTCGGCTATCAATCCGCAAAATATGATAAGGAACGGAGTGAAATCCCCCTTATTCCCCTCTCCTTACTCCGTTTAATAGTTGAAAGGGCGCATTTGTTTCGCCTTCCTGTTGCTATTCATCATACTTTTCGTCGCGATCTTCAAAACTTGCTGGATGCATCCGATATCAAGTTTGATTCATTAGAACACTTGACCACCGATGAATATCTAACCAATGAAGATGTGAAAAGGATTGCACAACGTGGCATTCCCGTTTCTACAACCTTAATGACCTATGGAATTCTCAATCATGTCGCTGAACTTGAACTATTAATCAAACAACACCCGGAACGATTTGAGCGAAAACCAATCGAATTCTTTCAACATATGTGTGAGGCAACTCGTTCGGGGGACGAGCCGATGCAAACGATGACCAGAGCCTATCTCGAATCGAATCTGAAATTCATGAGTGCTAACCTCAAAAAATTGTTCGATGCGGGCGTGAAGATTGTATTTGCAACTGATACCGGGATTATGTCACCGCCGGGCTGTCCACATTGGGAATTAAAAGACATCATTCGAGCAGGTATGCCACCCGTAGAAGCTTTGAAAGCGGCAACATCTCTTGCTGCTGATATAATTGGAATGCCAGAATTAGGGCGTCTTGAGGTTAATAAAATTGCAGATATTTTGTTGTTACGAAAAAATCCACTGGACGATATTGAAGCCGTGGGGGATGTTGCCACGGTTATTCGGGATGGCTATCTTGTTTACGAAGCAGTAGAAAAAACCAGTTAACATTCCAAACAAAGAGTTATAATTATTTCTCTTTGGAATTTATTTCTTTAATAATGGGGATCAGTTCTTTCAGATTTTTGAGTTCATAATCCGGCGCTTTCTGCTTTTTAAAACTGGATCGGTCATATTTCCCGCCCCGATGAATCAACGCCGTCCGCATACCCAATTTCATGCAAGGGACAATATCTCGTTCATAATTATCTCCGATATAGATTGTCTCTTGTGGTTGTAGTTTTAAGCGTTGTAAGGGTAATTCAAACAATTTCGGATTAGGTTTTTTAATCCCGACCTCTTCTGAAATAATAACATCGTCCAAAAAATCGTGTATTCGCAAGCGAAGAATTTTTTCATATTGTTTTACAGCAGAGCCATCTGTTAAAATACAAATTTTAATTTCCATCCGTTTTAAATCAATAAAAACGGGAATTACATCATAAAATGGGCGAATGGTTGCAAATTTAACGTCATGATAAGCTATCATTCCTGCCGATACATAGACCTTTGAATAATGCCCTAATCGCTTTAGCATTTGATCAAAATGAAATTCATAATTACTCCCAAATTCTTTAACTACCTCTGTTAAGACCTGATATGCTTCATCGAAATTAACGGGCAATCCCAGATCTATCATCGCGCGAATAGCACTGCGTCGTGCATGCGTTGATAGTTCCGTTGAATTGTAAAGGGTGTCGTCCAAATCAAAAATAGTAGCTTTTATCATAATAATGCCTCATTTTGGTGCGAATCCTCGATCATCAATTTTATTATTTCTATCTTTATTAATTCTTTTTTAAACCTAAATTAGATTAAAATTCTATCTTTATTAAATAGTGACAAACAATTAACTAATAAATATCAATTCACTACGATCACAAAGCTTTATTTAACAAAATGAATTTAATAATAATTAGAAAATGCAATTTAATTATAATAGGGGTATAAATTTGAATAGAAAAATGGAACTTGACGAGAGAATCGAGATAGATCCCGAAATTTGTCATGGAAAACCTCGAATTAAAGGGACTCGTGTGATGGTTTCTATACTTCTCGAATGGCTCGAGGCAGGGAAATCTTTTGATGCCATCATAGATGCATATCCATCAATAACGAAAGAGGATATTGCCGCAGTTATTAAATATGCACGAAAATTGATAGAAGATGAAAAAATTATTGTCACCTGAATATCAATTTTTATTGGACGAAAATGTTTCTAGGAATTTAAAGAAAATACTGGAATCAAAAGGTTACAAAGCAATAACGGTGCAGGAATTAAATAAACAAAACATAAAAAATAATAAATTAATCGATTTGGCTCGAGTCTTACAATCAATTCTTATAACATGTGACAAAGAATTTCTTTATTATTCTTATTTACCCACGGATTCAATTATTCTAATAAATATTTATCCTCTAATTGATGAAAATGTTTTGCCTGCATTTGAAAGGTTATTGAATAAAGCCTCTTTATCAGATCTCAAAGGAAATCTTATAATTCTCTATGAAAATAATTACAAAATAAGTTCAAAAAGAATAAAATCTCATTAGATTAAAAAAACTTTTAACGGAACATTGCGTGTGTCGGGGATAAAGGCTTCACCATATTCACATAATCCTAATTCGCCTCGCAATTTAGCAGTGCGTTCGGCCACGGCATTCTGGGTATAGTATTTATTAAACTTTGCTATTATTTTTTATCCTATTTCTATTGGCATTGCAACTAGTTGAATTGGTTCCGTGACAAAATTAACCTGACTTAAGTTCTCCTCCCTTTTCACGTTCTTTTATCAGTTTGAAGAGATTATCTAAATATTTCTTGGTAATTAGGTGAAGGATCTCATTTTTTATTTGTTCTGAGGTCTTATCAGTTGTATCTATGCGTACATTCATATTTATGGTATCGGGCACATATGTAGAAGCCTGACAAACCGGGATGATATGCTTCTTTTGGTAAATCGCCATTTCTAACTCTAATTGCACTGCTTCCGATTCTAAAGCTGTTTTAGAGCAGAAAAAAATACATGTATCTGCCTTCTTCAAATATTCCTGCATGTATTTAATAATACTCCCTGATGCAGTTTCTTCCCAAAAATATACATCTGTAATGGTCTTTTCGTCCTTCAATAATTTAGCAATGGTGGGTATCTGAAATATGTCCCGATCTTTCGTAGCGTAGCTAATAAACACTTTAACCATTGCTTTCCCTATTTCCCTTTTCGCCAGAAGTTGTTGAATGGCTTGGCGGGACTCTGAGGTTTTAGTGAAAATACACAAGTCCTCTAAATAATGCCCCAGCTCGGGTCTTTGAATAACTGCATTCTGGACCACGCGGTCTCCCCGCGTTTTCTCGAGCTTAGCTTTGTCAACAATATCTGGAAGCGTTAGAAAGCTGTTCTGAGGGAGTTTATCTAGCAGTTGAATCACGTCATTAATTTCCCTCTGAAGTGGTAAGGCTGACCAGAAAACTTTCTCTGTCTCGAGAACTTTTCCCTCTAGCAATTGCGATTCGATAAGATTCTGAAGAATTACCGAGACTTTAGATTCTTCGAGAGCTAATTCTCCTGAGAGCGTAGAAAAGCTCAGGGTATACGTTTCTTTACAGAGTTCCATGAGCCGTTGTTGGATGAACAATTGATAAGTGGATACCTTAAACTTTTGGACTAATTTATATTGCTGGTTGGTTTGCGCTCCCACTTTATGGGCTTGATCATAGGTTTGATAGTCAGAAAAGCCTCCATCTTTTATTAATTTCACTTCAGCCCAATTATGAGCTTCATATTTCTTGATTTGAATTCTATGATAGGAATAAATCGTAGTTTTAGATAATACAACTAAGCCACAAGCCAAAATAAGAATAAGATAGAAATTATTCCATGTATCCCAGGGACAACTCCAAAACCTTGTCGGATCAGTACCTTTCTGGTATTCTATAAGGTTCGAAACACCATCACTATCAGGATCCTGATCTGCATCGACTAAATTTAAGGGGTCTAGATGATAATAAACCTCCCACCCATCCGGCATCCTATCATCATCTGAATCAGCATCCTGTGGACTGGTCCCCCTGAAAAGTTCTTCCAAATTATTTAGCCCATCCGCATCGGTATCTGTTACATTGTCTGCCCCACTTAATGGGTTGAGAAGATAATCTACTTCCCAACCATCGGGCATTCCATCGTCGTCCGAATCGGCATCCCAAGGATCGGTGCCATGAATTATTTCCCCACCATCGAGCAGCTCATCATCATCTGAATCGGCATCCCGTGGATTGGTCCCCGTAGAAAACTCCTCTAAATTACTTAAGCCGTCCGAATCCGCATCCGTCACATTATCCGCCCCATTTAATGGGCTAAGAAGATAATCTACTTCCCAGCCATCGGGCATCCCATCCTCATCCGAATCAGCATTTCGTGGATATGTCCTACTGGTATATTCCTCCAAATTATTTAGCCCATCCGAATCTGCATCAGTTATATTGTCCGCCCCATTTAATGGGCTAAGAAGAAATTCCACTTCCCAGCCATCGGGCATCCCATCATTATCCGAATCGGCATCCCGTGGATTGGTCCCGCTGGCAAATTCGTCCCTATTATTCAAACCATCGGAATCGGCATCTGTTAAACTATCACTTCCATTGAAAGGGTCAAAGAGGTAATTTAGTTCCCAGACATCTGGACAATCATCTGAATCGGTGTCAACTCTCAATGGATTTTGCGCATAAATATCATTATAGGATCCGATTCGATTATCCTCCCATACAATGATAGCGCCTCCCGCCCCATCGCTGCAGATCTGAGGATTCATTTGATAATCACCCGCTGTGCAGATCGACACCCCATCTGCAATCCATTGCACCGCCCCGGTTGCGTTGATCCGCTGGGCATAAATATCACAGGGTCCGCTTCGAGTATCCTGCCATGTAATGATGGCGCCTCCCGTTCCATCACTGCAGATCTGATTCGTTTCTTGATCTTCTGTCGCGGTGCAGATCGCGAGTCCATTGGCATCCCATTGCACCATCCCAGTTGAGTTGATCCGCTG
>CAYGYC010000175.1:0-9344 GCA_964353755.1 uncultured archaeon
CCAACCCTTTTTCAAGGCAGCCATCAACAAGTAAGGAAAGATAGGGAGTAGGCTCGTAAGTTGCCCGGTTCAAATCGGCAATGTTATATATTTCGATAATTTTTTGGATAGTGAATTGGATTTGCTTCTTATAAGTATCAAAGAACTGATCCCAATCTTGAAATTGAAGAGGATCTCCTGTTTGAGGCGCATATTGCTGTTGCGTTTGTAAATCTTTGCCATTAAATAAGACAAACTCCACCGCTTTCGAGATGTTTAGATTGACATCTACCGTTCCAGAACGATCCGACCCTTGCAGAGTATTTTCAAGACACCCTACAGGAGCATAATCCCAGAGCTGCTCTTCGGGAAGACCCTGAAATCGCAAGGCTTCAATCGACCTTTCATCGAAATTTAAAAGAAATGGGGATCCCTGGGCTTTCGCCAGCATTTTGACTACCCGATCAAGTAATTCATCTGGGGTATTTTTATGCAGACGGATATTGGGCTTGGGTTCTAACATATTCATATCTTCAATAACATCGAGCATCAAATAGGTCAAATCATTGGTCATATCTTCTCCGTTAGGTCCCATACCTGAAAGGGTTATGAGTTGACCGAACCCAGAATTAATGCCTTGATTGCTTCCCACGCGACCTTGATAATCATAGGCGTAATTGCATTTTACCCAGAAACATTCCAGTAATTCTTTCATTTCCTCCTGACTCATGCGATTTTCTTCTAAATCTTTCTGGTAAAAGCGAAATAGATATTGATCAATGCGGCCAAAAGACAAGCCAGGTCCGGGATAGGATTCATCCGCCATTACTAAGATATGGGTAAACCACAAGCTTTGGAGGGCTTCCCAGAAAGTATCCGCTGGTTCCCAGGGCACTTTAGCACAAATCCGGGCAAGTTCTAGCAATTCCCTTTTACGTCCGGCATCCTGCTCCTCAGAAGCAAGCATTTCTGCTGCCTTTGAATACCGAATCGGAAATTTCCGAGCGGTTTCACAACAAAGGAGCATTGCTTTTAATTGATTTATTTTTTGGGTATTATTTTGCTTTGTCTTCGATAATTCTTTCTCAATTTCTTGCTTTATTCCTTTAAACCCAATTCGTAAAATTTTAGGATAATTGGGGATAAGATGACCTGGCGTTGGTCCACAATTCCCCAACGCAATATTATTCATTTCAAGGAGTAAGCGGAGAAACTTCGCTTCGTTATTCTTATAATCCTTGGCTTCCTCTTCTTTTAAGCATTTAGAAAGAGCAGTGTTGAACTTCCCACCAATAATTAACTCTCCTTCTAATATATCCACGGAAATTTCTTCGGACATAACCGTATCAAAAAAGGTGGCTTTCCGCAGGACTAATGATAAGTCCCAAAAACCCTTAGGTAATTCAATGCGTTTTGCCATCGCTAAGATACTATTCTCAAAACATTTCCCAAACATGTAGATTTCGGGCACAACACCCCATTTAGGAAGATTCCAGACTTGATCCCACTCCGTCCCGGTCGTATAACCCTCAACTTCGTTTCGGAAATTTCGCGTATAAAAATTAAAATATTCAGCTCTCAATTTTTTCACGCGATCTGAGAGATGCTGAGGGGCCCAAATTTTCACTTTTGCCTCTGCAGAGCTTGATACCATAAAAATCCCTGTACTAATTATATGTACTACAAAATAGCAAAACTAAGTTTATAGTTTTTTTTCACGTCGATTTTTTGGTTATAGATGTTATCGGTGTCAATTTAGCGCATAAGATTTTTCCATTCGGCGTTTGAAGCCAGATTAATTATCCTATTATTTGCTTTATATCCCGAAAAGGCACGCCCACCGCTTCAGCGACACCTTTATTCGTGCAAGATCCTTGATAAATATTCAAGGCCGTCTGAAAACTGCGATTTGAACGAATTACATCCAACCCCTGATTTGCGAGTTCAATGACATAAGGTAAAGTGGCTTGAGTGAGTAATTGCGTAGAAGTCCGAGGTAAAGTGCCAGGAATATTGGGGATACAACAAAACATAATATCGTTGTAACTAAAAATAGGCTCTTTAATGGAGGTAGGACGTGATAGTTCTGTAATTCCGCCCTGATCAATGGATAAATCAATAATCATAGTCCCGGGCTTTAATTGTTGAATTTGTTGTTTAGAGATTAAAATAGGAGCCTTAGCACCTGGAATTAGAGCTGCACCAATGATAACATCGGCTTGAGTGATAACTTTCCCTAAATCATCCGTCGAAATTATTGTAGCGGTTGGGAATCGCTGTTTTAATGATTTCCGCTTTTCGGGACTAACTTCCACAATTGTTAAATTCGCTCCGATACCACTAAAACATTCTGCAGTAGAAATTCCTAAGATTCCACCGCCAATAATAACGCAGTTCCCCAGCGGTTTTCCGTCAATAGCTCCTAAAAATATCCCTTTCCCACCTTGGATCTTTTGTTGGAAGTATAAGGCATAGGTAAAAGCGATTTTGCCCGCAACTTTTGACATAGGGGCTAAACAGGGGAGATTATGCTGCGCATCTTCTAAAGTTTCATAGGCAAAGCCTGTAAGACCAATGCTCATTAGTTTTTTTGTTAATTCGGGGGCTGCCGCTAAATGCAAATAAGAGAAGAAAATATGGTCCGCACGTAGCAGCGCGTATTCTTTAGGAAGCGGCTCTTTAACATGAACAAGTAGAGATGCGTTTTTATAAACTTCCTTGGCAGTTTGGATGATTTCTGCCCCTGCTTTTTTATATTCTTCATCAGCAAAGCCGGCCATTTTTCCCGCATTTTGTTCTATATAGATGGTATGTTTTCCTGAGGCAAGAATTTGGCGCACCCCTTCCGGGGTTAATGCAACACGCATTTCTGCGGTTTTAATTTCTTTAATCACTCCAATGTTCATAATATATCGTTCCTAAAGGCACATTCAATTTTTATTCTATTTGCGAAAATAACCATTTATATTTATTCTGTGAGACATTTGTAATATTCACTTTACAGGAATTTTTGAGTGATAGGAATGGCAGATGTATTTGCGAAACCCTCCGTAGAACGGCTGGTCACAAGTAGTACCTACCTCGTAGGGTTTAGTGTTTTAGCGGGTTTACTCGGCTGGGTAGTTATAATAATTGCCAGTCGGGCGGATATCGGCGTAGGAGCCCAGCTCTTAGGTTTTGTTAATACAGCTGTAGCATTTAATATTATAGGCGCTTGCATAGCTGGAGGGTTCAATCAATCACTTACTAAATATATTTCAGAATCCCTAGTCGAATCAAAGGAAAAAGCCCTTATTTACGCCAAATCCGGATTTTTCATATTTAATTTCGTTGGCCTTATTTTGTTCAGTATTTTTTTTGCCATTGCACTTTGGATATTTCCTAATAATTCCAGTTATGGAATAATTTTGGGAATAGTGGCCCTGTCGTACTTTGTGTCTTTTTTTTACAGCTTTTTTAGTAGTAATATTGCGGGGATTCATCGATTTGACTATCTCGGCAAAATTGTATTTGTTGGAGGGATTATCGGAGCAAGTATACAGCTTGGAATCCTCTTTTCAATCACGAAACCTCTTAATGCGCTTCTTCTTCCTCTGACGCTTATCATTACCCCCCTCATATTAATTATTTTGATATTTTATTATGGCAAAAAGTCTTTGCCCTATTCCCTACTCTCTGTGTTTAGAGGCGCGCACCGAAGAGAAGCAATTCAAATTCTTAAATATGGCTTTTACTGTGCTGTTCCCAATATTATAAACACCGGGGCAATTCTCTGGATTCAAACACTTTTTTACGCGGGACTATTGGGGTTCGCTACGACCATCGTCGGAGCAAATGGTGTTATTATCGGCTATGCCAGTGTCGCCTTGGCTATATGCCAGATCGGGACGCCTCAGATTCCGGCGATTTCGGAAGCCAGGGCGATGAAAAATTTCAAACTTATTGATGATTACATGAAAACTACCCTTCATAATGGCTTTAATATGACTATGTTTTTAATAACCATCTATATTGGAATTTCCTATATTGTACTCAAATTATTCCATGGGCCTGAATACTTATTTGCCCAAATTCCCTTTATTCTCCTTTCCATTGCGATAGTAATTCTCGGTGTAGAATTTTTAGTTTGTACCCTCTTAATGGGGTTAGGTGAAGGAAGAAAAGCAGCACTTCTCATTCTCAGTCTTACAATTATCCAAATTTGTTTGGTCCCGTTTCTCATAATTTATTTTAATAATATTTGGGGAATGGAAGCCTCTCTTTACGCAGGATCTTTGAGCTTATTGCTCTCATCTGCCGCAACTTTTCCGCTTGCCTTTCATTATATGAAGAAGTATACGCATAATCCACCGAAAACATATGAGAGCATCCTTGGAAAAGCGACTATCAGTATGGTTTGCTCCTTACTTTGCTATGGGTTCTTCGAACTATTTGTATTTCCCCATTATACGTCATTTATTGATTTGGCGATTGGGCTTTTTGTACGAGGTGCGATGCTTTTTGGATTCTTTGTATTCTTCATGCTCATTCTTGCAGGGCTCAATGATGCGGATTTAGATCTCTATTCAAGTAAAGTGGGCCCTCTCCGCATCATCATCGCACCGATGCGAGCGCTTTTGCACCATTCACCCTTCTATAAAAAAGAAGAAAAGGAGAATCTTAAAGTTTAAACTAAAAACAGGTAAAATACGATCTATTAAGACAGTGAAAATAAAAAAAGGTTAATATTTTTTATATAGAGGGAGTATTAAATGGGAGGGGTATTGGGCGGTGTGGAAAATCTTTTGATGCGCGATTATGTAGCCTTTGTCATTCTGTTCCCCTGCGAGATTCGAATTGATGTCAAATCGCGGAAAATTGCTGGAGGAGAGTTCCACGCGGATTCGATGATTTTTCGGAAAATAGATCGCCGTCGTTCCGAGATCGATTTCAAAGCGATAGACTTCGTTGGGTTCTAAAAAGGAGGGGTTTTCCAAATCCCCTTCTCGATAACGTGCCCTAACGCCATCATCGAGAATATTGATTGCCTTTTTCCCATTAGGGAAAACATCTACGAGTTTAGCGGTGAAATCCGTATCTTTTGCAGAGGAGGATGCGTAAAAAATCAGTTTAATCTTGCCTATGACTTCAACGCCTTCCTTTAATTTTTCAGTGCTATAGACCAGTACATCTGTTCGCTCTTCAATCTTGGCTTGATCATGCCGTCCATTGATGAAGAACAGATGCCGTCCGCCTTTCATCGCGACCGGATTTGCAGGATCGAAATCATACTCGTCTGCAGGTTCTTCTTTGGGCTCTTGATTGGAAAGTAAGCCATCTCCAAATCGCGAATTCGCCTTATTACCATGCATAAATAGCTTTAATTCCGTCGTTTGAGGGGGCCATGCCTTAAATTTGCGCCAAATTTCCCTATTGAGAATATAGATTTGGAGGGGTGGATACTTGGAAATATCCTTCCCCCCTTTCTTTAAGAAATAGTTGAAGAACCACATCGGCATAAAATTGCGGGCTAGTTCAACAATTTTTTTCATACTGAAAGAGGTGGTGCTACCCCCATTCGTGTTGAAGGCGATATCCATGCCGCCATGTGCCCAGGGGCCAACTACTACTTTATAATTCTTTTTGCAATAGTCCGGATCGGCTTCTTTTTGAATTAAGTCGTAATCATTCCAAAATTCCTCTTGGAACATGTCATAATGCCCTCCGATATAGAGCAGGGGGATGGTCGGCTTAAAATTAAAGTTCAAGGCGTGCGGAAACATGACGGATTGCGGATTTAAAGTGCGATCAAATAGCGTAGCTTTGAGCAATTTTTCATATTCGCCTTTATCTTCTGCATTTAATTGCAATTTTAAACCCAACTTCTCATTAAGAGTTTGAATAATAGTTTGAATATCGCCCAGTTGTGCTAAATCATTATAATGTAAAAGATAGCGTTTCTCGCCGAGTTTCTCATTGTATAAATTGAGGGTGGGATATTTGGATAAGCGGTCAGGTATTCTACTTTTATCCTCAAACATAGCCGAGATACTTTCGAGTTCATAATTTTTTGTAATGCTAGAAAATACCCCATAAACAGAAGCAGCCATCCCGACAGGCATGAGCCCGTATTTATGGTAGAAAATGTTGTGAAAAGACGCCATGCCCGGATTCGCGCAGGTTAGCAGCCCATCGTTATTCCCTAATACCGCAAGCTGGGTAATCCCAAAATAACTCATGCCCCACATCCCGATTTTTCCATTATACCAAAAGCGTTTAGAAATCCAGCGTAGGGTTTGGAGTCCATCTTCACCTTCATACATGAGGAAGGAATTTGAACCATAGGGTTTGGAATGCGCACAGCCGCGCGTATCTTGGAGAACAGTAACGTATCCCATAGACGCAAAGAAGTAGCCTAAAATACAGGTCATATCTTTCCAGTATGGGAGCCTGATCAAAAGCGTCGGAGCTTTATAATGCTCTTGAAAAACGGGTTTTGGAAGATATACATCGGTGGCTAGCTTGCCCCCGTCGGTAGATGTCACTAAATGTTCCTTTAATCGGACGACTTCATACTCCGGAGGTTCAAGCCCTAAAAATAGGGCTATTCGTCGTCCAAACCATTTGAATAGTTTGAGCAGGGGTTTTTGGGCATAGTTACTGAGCTTAATAAACTGTTGAGCATTTGATTTCATCAGTGTATTGAGAATTTTACTTTTAGCCATAGGAAATTGATCTAGGATCCATTCTACATCCCGACTATCAAATTTATTGACGATATTTTTCTCCATTTTAGATCACATCGAATTTAAATGCTGGTCTAATCTTTGCGCGTATGAATTAAAAAACATTGCTAAAGCAGAATTATAAAGCGGGATTCGAATTTCAGGGAAAAGTAAAACGAATTTGGCCAATTTGCTCTAAAATACTTTGAGTTTTAAGAGGTAAAACTATGTACAGAGGCAGCGATGAAAAATTCTTGAAAAAAAGAACAGAATTTTATTAACATTCAAAAAGTGAATTTTTCTTCAAGCTTTACCTTTTCTATTTGTTTAATTTTTTCTTCAAGAGTAGCAATCGATGCTGATTTTTCAGCAATCTTATCTTTAAGTTTTTTCGTTTCGTCAAGAAGTCCGTTGATTTCACTTAAAAGTCCTGTTTTTTTAAATTCAAACTCTTTCAGATTGGATTTACAAACGTCCATTTCTTTTTGCACATCTTCTTTTTTTTCGAGGGGTTGTCCTATTTTTTCTGGGATTTGCCCTTCTATTTTTTGTCGTAGGGGATTGATTTTTTCATTTAACTCATTCATTTTTAAATCGCAATTCGCTACTTCGATTTTAGCTTTCTCAATTGCTTCCTGCTTTAATTTTAATATTTGTTCTAATTGCCCTAATTCCTTTTTTTGCTCCTCTACAGTATGTTTATCTAAATCGAGTTTATCCATATCCATTAAAAAATCAATTCTGCTGAGATATCGCCGAATAGTAAAGATATCAGGTTCTCTCTCCCCTTGCTGTTTCTCCCCTTTCCGAAAGAATAACGCTAAATTACTTTGTTCTCCGACTTTTAAAAACATGATAATGGATTTGTTTGTTTCATAAATCATATTTATATAAGGTTCTTTCTCAAATTGACAAGTGGCAAATAATTGTTCCATGTGTTTTAAACTCTCTGATAGATTCTCGCCTAATTTGGGGATATTAACTGAGGGCTCAAAGGTGCTTTCAAATACTGTGCCATTATCGTAAAATGTTGCAATATGGATTAAGCCCGGTAAGTGTTTCTTAATTCGCAATATTTTTGTAACATTTAACGCCAAATCAATCCCTTCTTATTCCAAAAATTTTCATAATAATTTTTCTAATTTGCTTAAGCCCTTTATAAAGGGCTAATTTTTTCTCCTTTCGATAAGTTTGTGTTTTAATCTTGTTTATAACTGTTTGGGAAATTAATACTTCTTTCGAACGAACATGTCGTTTCAAATAACGAATAAAAATTACCATTAGGAGCGAAACTAAACTCATAAACAAAATAGTAAGTCCCAAAATTACGTTATATAGGATCACAAAATAGATAGTGAGTGCTATTAACTGTAATAGTGTTGCAATAAGCCCTAACACAAAAAAACGAGAGAAATTGAGGGGGCGATCATTTTGTTTGCAGAGATTCATTACCAACAGATTTTCTCCGCGCGGAGTAAAATTATCACCTAAATTACTTCCCCACGCTAAACCGTAATAGACCATTTTAATATCGCCTGGAGAAAATCCTATGCCTTGGATTACAGGAAGAAATACGTTTGTTACGGCAATATTGTTAATTGAACTACTTAAAAGCGCCGATAACCATAACATGAGAAGGATTGTACTTAATACATTGCCACCAGCCAGAATATTTACCCCCATTCTAATTGAATCTAGTATTCCCACTTCTATCATTGCGCCGGTTATTATGAAAATGCCTAGTATATAAAGGATTAACTCAAAATCTATACTTTTGATCATATCCTTCCCATTTAACTTACTAACGATAGCCATAATTATTCCACCAGTCAAAGCAATAATATCCAAGGAGTAGTCGGGGTAAGTCAATGACGGAATGATAATAAAACAGACCAATAGCGCGGTGAGAAGTGATAACGATTTATAGAAGAGCTTTCTGTCTGGCACATAATTCCACGCATTAAAATCCTGTAAAACCTCTACAAATTTTTCTTTGGGAACCATCAATTTCTTCCGATACATATAATGAAAGAAGCAATAGGTTATTGCAAAAAGAATGAAAGCGAATAAGCCGATATTAATAAAAAACTCGGTAAACGAAAGAGCTGTAGCTGGGCTGGACCCCGCATATGTAAAAATTAACATATTCGTTACTGATCCAATCGGGAAAATCATTGAACCAACATTCATTGTAGTAGCTGTTGTAATAATATAGGGCGAGGGGTCTATATTCAAAATCCGAGAGGCTACAATAACTAAAGGGATTAATATAACGATGGCAATCATTTTATTTACCACCGAAGAGAGGAATAAAGTCACTGAGGATACCATGAACAATAAATAAATCGGACTGCCTTTTGTAAATTGAATCAATTTAAACGCGAAAAATTGAAAAATACCGCTGGAATGACAGACTTGCACAATAAGCATCATCCCAATTAGTAAAATTAAAAAATGAAGATTATTATAATTTGTAGCCGCCGTTCCAACAAGATAGCCAATGAATGTTTCAAAAGGAGCAGTTTTTGTCTCAATATAAACAATAAAATAGGTAATTATTGCACTAGTTAGGATGACAATTGCGCGATTTAATTTATTCGTGCTGATTAAAATGATCGAGCCGATGAAAACTGCCAAGATAATAATTTCACTCAATGATTT
>CAYGYC010000176.1:0-7674 GCA_964353755.1 uncultured archaeon
ATCGCAGAGCTGCAAGTTGCACGGGCTCATGAATTAGGAACACAACTAATGGCACTGAAAACAGATCAGGCGGTGCCATCTGAAATTATTAAAAAACTGCAAGCATTAAAAGATATTAATTGGGTGAATTATTACACCTTTTAATTAAGAAGCGCCTATTGTGGAGAAAAATAATGCCTTTTTTCAATTATAACGGCTTTAAAGTTTTTTATCTACGACTAGGATCGAGAACTAATCTACCCCCATTAGTTTTTATCCATGGAATTTGGGCTAATCATTTAACCTGGATAAAACAGATTCCCTTTTTTTCTAAATATACTGAAATCTTTGTCTATGACCTTCCGGGGCATGGGAAATCGGATAAACCAGCCATTGACTATACCATTCCCATGTTTGCGATTGACTTCGGAAATTCATAAAAGAATTAAATATCCACAAACCGATCATTATCGGGCACAGTCTAGGAGGGATTATTGCCCAAACTTTAGCAATAAAAGATCCTGACTTGATTCAAAAACTTATCCTACTTTGCACAGGGGTAAATATACGCGTATCTGGGAAAAAGATCAAGATTCCCTATTATATACTAATAGTTCTCAGAAAAATTTTATTAAAATTCCGGTGGGCCCTCCTTTGTAAATTTTTGGCTAAATTGTTTTCTAAAAAAGAGATTAAAGGTCTTGAAGGGAAAAATCTGGAGGCCGGCATGGCAGTAACCTGCTCGGGGAAAGCAATGCTGAGTATAATATTTCATTTAATGCGATATGATATTTCTCAAGACATATCTTCGATTAAAATCCCAATTCTCTTTATTACCGGCACGAAAGATATGTTTTATAATCAGGTGCCTGTCTATCAAAACCTTCAGGCCACTGTTAGAATTAAGAAAGGAGGCGAGCACGGCTTACACCTCTATAGTGAAGGAATTAATCAATGGATCTTAGATTTTATTAAAAAGTAGGGTATTTGTAAGGATGAAACGCAGTGGAATTGCAACCTTAAAGTTGCATGGGGGCGCTGCACCATGGTGGCTATTGTCGCGTATGAAACCACTTGCGAAATGTATTTTTGCGGTTATTACGGACGAATTTGGATCGGACATGATTTTGAAACGATTAGCTGATCCTGTTTGGTTCCAAGCCCTTTCGATGGTTCTGGGGTTCGATTGGAATTCCTCCGGAACAACCACCACTACGTGTGGGGTGCTTAAATCCGTCTTAAATTTTGAAGAACATGGAATTCAATGTTGTGGCGGAAAAGGGAGTCGGTCCCGAAACACGCCCTCTGAACTTCAAGACCTTCAAAATAATCCGCTATTCAATGGTTCTCCAGAAAAACTAATATATGCCAGCAAAATGAGCGCTAAAGTGGATAATACCGCAATCCAAGACGGCTATCAATTATACCACCACTGCATCTTCGTATCAATCGATAACCAATGGACCGTCGTCCAACAAGGAATGAATTTAAATGAGAAATTGAGCCGCCGGTACCATTGGTACTCTGAAGGATTGAAAAGTTTCGTTGAAGAACCCCCTGAAAATATTATCGGTCAAAAAGTGCATGATACTGTCCTCGATATGACCGCCCATGAGAGTGAAGAAGCGAGAAAGGCGTCGATCGATTTAAGCAAGGAAAGTCCTAATGCAATTCTAAAGAATTATAAATTATTAACGTCTTATAATAAAACCACTCTTTTAAACTGGATTCAACCGACGGGAGTAAAAATTCCCATTATTCATTATGAGTTATTACCAAAAAAAATGAATTGGGACACTTTAAAACGAATTTACGAATTCCGACCGCAAAATTATGAGGAATTAATTTCACTTCAGGGAGTTGGGCCTGCAACAGTTCGTGGTCTAGCCTTAATTTCGGAGTTAATTTATAATACGGTCCCATCGTGGAAAGATCCCGTGAAGTTTAGTTTTGCCTATGGCGGAAAAGACGGGGTACCCTTTCCAGTTGATATAAAGGCGATGGATCGCTCTATTCAAATACTAAAAGAAGCCATTCAATCCGCAAAACTAGGCGAAAAAGATAAATTACAGGCAATAAAGCGATTAAAAGTCTTCTCCGAAAAAGTTCTCTATTTTTGACCCATGCTTAAGATATGCTTTTTTTTATATTTCATTCACTAGGTCGCGCAATAAGTTCCAAATATAATATGCGTCCTTGGGATTTGGTGAGGAATTTGGATTCTTCAACCACTAAAGAGTATTTATAACCCACTACCGTTGAAATAATAGGTCGCATGGCGAGAAAGGATTCGAGAAACACGCGGGTTAAGGCAATTCTAAGCGAGAGGTCTGACATTCTATTGAGTATCAAGAAGTTATTGAGGGAGTTTAATTCAATTTGCGTGAATTTATAAAAGATATTAATAATAAAATCTTCAGATGTACCGCCTTCTTTAAAGCCTAGAATAAGTTGTTCCTTTCCCGTATAAAAGGGGAAAAATTCTTCTAACCATTCTCGAAAAAGGGTATCTCCATGCTGAACAAAAAAGTTGGACACCTTCTCGGGTCCATTCGCTTTTACCCAATTATCCCATTCGGTTTGAAATTTCCCTTGATATCGGATTAATTTATTATAATTATTTTGAATCATTTTTTCATAAATACGCTGAAGACCAATCCTATTAAACCGGGTCTCCTTCCCTAATTGCTCAATAAATTCCTGAAAACTCATGGTCATAGGTTCTGGTGCCCTCGTTAATAGCCCCAAAATTGCTTTTATTTAATATGATATTTCGTGTCTTTGGGCTGAGAGGGGGGCTTCGATTTGATAACAATAATAAATGAAACAATTATTATAGCAGCGCCGATGCCAATTCCAACAAGGACCCAAGTGAAATCGACCAACCAAGGTAGTCCAATAATATAAACGGTCCCATCCGAAGAGGCTATAACCATATCTAAAATGCCGTCATTATTCATATCCCGAAGAACGATATCTACAACGGATCCCGCGAGCGTAATATTAAGCAATAATTGCACTCCAAAACCAGCTTGGGGGTCCATATTCCAAATAGTGATATTTCTATTAGTATCGCCCATCATGAGATAGTTATAGATATCCCCGAAAATTGTTCCAATTGCCAAGCAGGTCACAGAACTATTGGAGAGATAACTCCGAATAAGTGCCCCATTGGTTCCATTTAAGAAATAACTTCCGTTATTACCCGCAATCAGAATCTCTGATTTCGACCCTATCGCGGAATTATAAAGAACAATGGCAGATGAATTACTAGTATAAGTGCTTGAATTCCAAAGTAGCCCTCCAGTTTGGTCAAGACAAATAGTAATTTTCTGAGTTTTTATAATTAATTCCAGGTCATCATCCCCAAAAACATCTCCGCTTATTCCATTTAAGGGCTTGCTAGTGACTGAAACTCGCCATTCTTGGTCCCCACTATTATTCAGGAGAGTCACAAAAGTTTTCGTAAGCACGAGGATTCGATCCGTTATGGCATCTTGAGAAAAATCCAAACACTTAACGGTTTCAATAGATTCGGTGAGGTTGAGTGTCCAGAGCAAATTGCCTGTTTTATCGAAAATCGTGAGGTTACCTAGCATATCACCTATAATTACTTCGTTCATTGAGTCTCCATTAATATCTGAAATCTGAATTTGTGTTACATTATAATTTTTCTCCCATAATTTAGTGAATTTCTCCGTGGTTATATTATATTTAAGAACGACGAGCAAATTGCCATCCTGGGAGCCAGCGGCAATCTCTTTATAGGCATCTGTATCTAAATTACCCACTGCGAGCGCATTAAAAGAGCATTGAGAGGAAATACTATAATTACTAAGGACAATCCCATAAAGGCCATCGAGTAAAGTTACGTTACCCTGACCGGCAATAGCAATCTCACTTATCTGAATATAATCGTCATCTAGATCATCGGTGGTATAAAAAGTATTAATCGTATTACCTATATCGGTTATCCAAAAATAGCTTTGATTAACTTGAGATTGGGATAGGGGAATTAAACTCATTACAACGAGTGAAAGACAAATCCCAATTAAGATTCTATTTTTCAATTGGCTCATATCTCATCAATCATCCATTAATTATTAAAAGAAAGGACTCATAGCATCATAATTACGTTTTAAAATCTCAATCAGCGCGGTTATATCCGTAATTTCCTTTCCAACAAATAATGCAAAAAAGTCAAGGCTACCGAAATTTACGCGGCGGAATACAAATTGGAGTTCCTTTTCGCCTTCAATTTTACGTAGATTTAGTTCGAGTTCATATCCCTTTTCTTTTACTTTAACGAGATCTTCAAAGAGGAAGTAGATCCCATTGATCGCTTGAAGGACAGCTTCTTTTTTTTCCCCCTCATCTTTATAGGCATTTCCAACAATGAAGAAATTCTCATCAAAGAGCAAAGTGGCATTTAATTCTGTATCCGTGATGAATGTTTTCAGCAAAGTATCTAAGGCATTGAGCTTGGGAAATAATTTTAACATGCTATGCGAAAAGGCATCAATCAACGATTTTCGGTTAAAGATAGAGGTTATGAAGAATTCCGTATCAAAGTCCTTCGATTTTGCCTTAAAAGAATCAATCACGTATTTTATTGATTGTTGACATATCGGTTTGGTTAAAAATTCAGGGTCTGCTTTATGAAGCAAAATTACAATAAGTGGATAAAGCCCAATTTCCTGAAAATAATTTGAAATATCAACATAATAGCCAAGGGCTTCCTCAAAACGGTCTTTATCTACCAGATCAACCACATAAAAGAGAAGGTCAGTGTCATCCAAAATTCGTGATCGTTTTTGGAGATAATTCTGCCGGTATTGCTCCTGGCCGCCGAGGTCATGGCGAATAACGGGAAAGCCGAGAACACTCATTTCACTTCGTTCGGCGCCCATGGTCGGCTTGATCACAGAGGGGTCGTAATGTCCTGCCATTGCGAGAAGAATTGAGGTTTTCCCGGCGTTGTCTAGCCCCATCAACAAGATTTTGAATATGTTTTTCGCCAATTTTTTACCTCTTAAAGACTCTCGCCGTTCTGGTTCTCTCCAAAATTCTTCTACCGATCGGCTTCATCCGTTAATTAATAGACTATAATAATTTCTCAATGAAAAAAATAGGGCTATGTCTTATTTTAAATTTTTAGTAAAGCTCATCGAGTATTAAAACACAGATAAAACCAATACCAATTAATACGCGCAACGCAATGGCTTTCCATAATTTCATTCGATGCCATTTCCCACCCATTTTAATGGCAGGGGTATCTTTGAACCATTCCCCGTAAACAATTTTTCCAAAAATAAGATCCCACCACACGAAGCAATAGCAAAGTCCATAAATCGCGGCAAACCGCAGCGAAAATAGTGCGATGATCCCGGGGGGAAGAAACGTGCATCCGATTAGCAAAACGAGTGTAATCCACTTAAATTCTTTTAATTCTTCCCAATTTGGTATATTTTTCCGGATCATTTTATTAAAATATGCATCTGTACAGGCTACACAGAGCTGAAACAAGACAGATAAAATAATAAATGGGATTTCTATCATCTTCACATTCCTCTACACCATTCTATTTCTGCTTGTAATATTAATTCCAATTCCTTTACATTACTGACACTTGCTATAAAAAAATTTTGCATTCTCTTATAAATTGGTTTAAAAAATACTATCTCATAAATTAAACCATATTGAATTCACCACAGCCGATTTTTAACTTCTCAATTAATCTAAAGGCTTAAATATAAATAAATACAGAGAAATACTCACTTTCCATTTAATAAAGTGGGGAAAGATGTTTGAATAAACGTAACAAAGGAATAATTAAACTGGTTTCTATATTCTTCATACTTGGTTCAATAGCCTTAATTTCTGGTTCTATGATCGGAGTACCGGTGAAAAATACTGCAATTTCAGGGCAAATTTCTCTCCAAGTTTCTGATTGGACTGACTATGATTGTGATAATTTTGATGGAATGAACAAGCTCTTTAATCTAATGGAAACCTTTTACTTTACATATTCCACAACATCACTGCACTATGGCGTTTATTTAGGAGCGCTGTTCATTTGTGAGGGTGATACCGTAAGTATAGTTATATATGCTTTTGTAAAAACCTTAGATCAGAACTATGTGAGTTCATTATCCGCCACTTTCACTTATTCTCTATCTGGATCCTATAAAGGTCACGTTATTAGTTTATCCGGTGCTCCAAGCGACACTGCGCCCTTCATGACTTCCGACCCCTGTCTCTACGAGTATCCCCTATACTACGAAAATTACACCAAGGAATCCGGCTCAGACATACTCTCTCTCTCCATCTCATACACCCTTCACAGCACCTATTTCGATGTATCTGATAACTATTCATGTACGCAATCTATGTCGATGTGTATTCCCTTTGTGTCTTATTATCTGCTTCTAGCAGTGGTTCTAGCGATGCTTTTGGTTTATGTCAGGAATCGCCAGAAATATTCAATTACCTTCTAAAAAACCGAAAATACCCTTTTCTTATTTTTTTTCATTTCTTTTTTTTAAGACGGGAAAAGAAAAAAAGTGAAGTGATTATTTTCGATTGATCATCTTATTTTGGATTTGATCTTCAAGTTCTTTCCGCTTCACTTGTAAATTTTCAACGGTACGCCGCATTTTTTCTAACGTTTCTTCTTGTTCTTCCAATTTAGTGACATATTTTTCCTTTAAACGCTCTTCGGATTGCGATTCCCCGAGACTTTTTAAATTTTCGCGGAGGCGGGCTTGATCTGCAATGATTTGCTCAATATCTTGTGTGAATTTACCAAGATCCTCATCAATCTTTTGTTTTTGCGTTTCTAAGTTAAAAAGCTCGAGTAAGAAATCCCGCTGTTCTACGGAAATTAATTTGAGTTTAAACCAGTCTAATATATCCTTTTCTGCTATTTGATTAAGCTGCAGACTGCGTTTCTCTATTCGACGGAGCTTTACTTCAAATACACTGGTTTTCATAGGTGGAATAGTTAATTCAAAGCGGTAATAATTGTCTGTTTGATCATCTGGTTTTCTAGTTTCATAAATATCATATTGATAAGCTTTTGGGTGCTCGAGAATGAGCCGTTTCTCTTCATCTGTCTTATTTTTTATGGTATATTTAGTTTTCTGGATTGAAAATTGAAGGGTTTCGGCATATTTTTCAAGCTTTATTTCATGAATATTAGTAGTCTGATATTGCGAATCAACGGCCACATCGATACCGAGTTCTACAGCATAGGCAATGAGCCGTTTCTCGTTCTGTTTTAGAAAAGGTAACATCGCCTCGCCTGCAAAGGCATCATGATCAAAGATGGAGATAGGCCCTGATTCGAGGGTTAAATCCGTGTCATTTAATAATTCTAAGCACATCATTGGATTTGTTTTATGATTTTGCTCATTGTAAATGCATAATCGTTTAGTCGTAATTTTCGATTGGAGGATAGGAACGAGACTACTTTGTTTGCGCTTGACTGTAACTGGAATCATAATGTGGTATTCAAACCCAGCCATTCCTGCTGCTTCCCCTCTAACACTGACCTTAGTAGATCCTGCCACATCTTCTCCAGCCATGGCCATGCCATCATCCATCGCAGCTTTTCCCGCTACTGTACGTCGTGCCCTCTTTGAAGCCGCCTTTAAGTCACCCATCCCTAAGACTGTTGCTTCAGGCGTCTGTTCC
>CAYGYC010000176.1:7684-9265 GCA_964353755.1 uncultured archaeon
TCCAGCATTTCACCTGTGGATCCTTCAAATTGGGGTGGCGTTGCCATATACGATTCAATACGTTTTACAGTTGGACGGCTAATATAATGGGGGCTGTAGAGATCATACAAAAAACTAATGGGGAGACCGGATATTAATGCTAAGTCGACATCGACCCAGTCCATATCGAGGATATTATCAATTAATGCCCAACCTTGGAGTAAAAAATCATTCTCCGTACAGATCATACGATAACTCGTTTTCCACGAGGGCATTTCTTGTAAATACGAAATAAAAATTTCGGCTTCCTCATTTCCTTCGAAGAAGAAAGTAAGGGTCTTCGTATCTTTTTTCTTCCCAAGATAAATGGTTTCGAGAAAGAAGTCGAGTTCCTTTTGCATTTTGGGATCATCAATTCCTAAGCCGGTAATTTCTTTAATGCGTAAATTCTGGACTTTGCCATCATCTGTTACTAATACAAGGTAAGATTCAAACAATGACTTCTCTTTAACAATCTCAACAATATCTTGGACCCCGAGCACTTTCCCTTTCAAGGTTCGAGTACCGCTGGTGATGCTCACTTGCGTTCCGATGAGTTGTTTGATAAGGGAAATGAATGAATCAATCTCTGGAACTTTAATAAGCGCATCTTCCAAAACGCGTTTCGTATCTACATCCGCAGCTTCGTATGAAATCCCTGTAACAACTCCATTTGAACAAATAATTGATAATGTTTTCAATATATCGTTCATAACTTTGCTACTGAAAGATAATTGGAGTTTCTTCTCCGTATTCATGTCAATTTTACCTTTGCACTCAAAATATCCAATTCCAGTTTTATACAGAATTATCCTGCTAATTCTCATCATTTTTAATCCCTTATTTAGGCTGTTAAGATATCTAATGTCATTTCCCTATTAGACTTTTTTCACGAGCCAAAGGAACTCCGCTTTTTATGCTCCAAATTCAAATTTTTAATCACATATCTAGGCACGCTTTGCTTATTTATTTTTAAATTAGAGGTGTTTACAACCCTTACGATTATGTTTTAGCGTGAGAAAAAATGAAGCGAATACAATTAATCCTTTTAGTAGCCTTGTTTGGATTTCTACTGCTTTTTCCAGGGATCCCAGTGATTGTAGCATCAGATGATGATAGTGATGGTATAGATGATTCATTAGAACATGTTAATGAACGCGACCTTGAACTAGAAATGCAATCTAGCGAAGTTAAGATTCACTCGACTTTAAGGAATGCAGCCACTCAAAATGAGATCGAATTCACGATTAAAGCGGAATCAGATGGATTAAAATTCGAATTAAGTTACACGACCGAAGCGAATGACAGTGAATTTGAATTGGAATTTAGTGTCCAATTCCGTGCTCTCATCGAATTCTTTGATGTGGATGGAAATGGTGTTTACAATGAGTCTGTTGATATCCCCCTTCAAACAGTTGACCTCGATTCTTTTAATGATATAGAACATACCGCCTCTGGTATCGCAAATGATACAACACTGCATTATTTTAACATCAGTACTACCGATGGCGTATTCATTGCCCACGTATATGTTGCAGAAGAATTTGCCCTAGTTAATGATAC
>CAYGYC010000177.1:0-6478 GCA_964353755.1 uncultured archaeon
ATAAATTAAATTTTATAAGAAAGCTCCTTATCGGATTAGGAAAGCGAATTTACTACCGGAAGGCTGAAAAAGTTAATGTGCTCGGCGTAAATTTAAACCTCCGAGCGGTATTACGCCAATATACGGAAGTACTGGGAAGTCTCCCGGCTGCGCTTAAAGAATTTCAAGATCAAGTTGCCATTACGGCGGACGAGGTCATAACACAGCTCATTCACGAACCGCTCATGTTCGGGGTTTCGATGAGTTTTGCTTTATCCCGATATATTAAAGATAATCCATTTACGATTCAAGCAATGATCCAAGGAATGATCGGGAAAGATTTTAAGAAAACATTTGAATATCCGCTATTAGAAATAAATGAAGATAAAAGCGGAAAATTCATGATTCGTACAAAAGGGCTCTCTTGCATTCTCTGTAGTGGAGTCAAGGATATAACGGCCAAAAAATTAGAAGAATGCAGTTATGGTAATATATTAGCAACCCTCTTTGGGACTATTATCCGCCAGGCGTGGAATTATGTGGAAGCCCCCTATGAAGTGATTGAGGCTAAGGAAACGAAATGTCTGCTTCGTGGGGACCCTTACGGCGAAATAACCATCTTTTTTAAATCCAAAATTTAAAATTGTTCCAATTGCTTTAGAAAAAAATTAATAAAAAATCAAGATGCCCTAAGATATTTATTGACCATAATCGTGCCAATGATTACTAAGGGGATTCCAATGACTAACAGTGTGGTATACAAATGATCCCATCCGTAATAATACCAATTTTGCCATAGAACATAATAAAACACTATGCCTATACAAATGATTCCAAGCAAGAATATAATCAAGCTGATAATTCGTACCACTTTCCTGTTATCCATTTTCATCACCATCAAACCTTCTTAAAAAAGAAACAATCGGAGTTATTATTAATATTTTGTATGAATTTTAACATAATTTCAACTTAAATCGCCATTATTTGTCAGATTGGATATAAAAGAATGAAATTTTTAAAACTTATTTTAAGGGTATTGGGTTTTTGTTTCTAAAATCATAAAAATCGTAATGTTTAAAAGATGCCCCTTGCACTCATTTCACGACCCCAATCGGAGGTTCTTTAACGACAAAAAAGGAATATAGCACTGGAAATAGTGCGTCGGAAGAAAAAGTTCTACAAAATATCAAGTCAGAGCATTTTGAAAATGCATTAAATGAAATTATTAAAATAATGAATGTAACGGAAAAAGAAAAAGCAAAAAGAGTTGAAATTTTAGCAGAATTAGAGAAGAATGTGGCATTGCGTCTTCAAAAAGGAGAAATCCAGAAAGCGATTGAGGAATTGCGAGATATTATTGATGATTATAAAAGATTAGGTTTATCGTACAAAGCAGAGATCCTTGAATTAACTTTGAACCAAATGCTTATGGAGATAAATCATCCCACCACGGGGGAAGAAGAAGAGCCACCTGTCATTGAAGATGTGGAAAACGAACAGACCCTGGTTCAAGTCTTAGAAGGGCGGTCAAGAAAAGCAATCCGTCGATTCATTCAAGGAAAAACAGATGAGGCCGTTGTAGAATTACTCGATATTATTGAAGAATTCCACCGGCTAAATATGGATGAGCGCGCCCAAGCAATACAAGAGTGGATGTATCAATTCTTGGGTAAGAAACTAGATTATGATGAAGAAACAAAGCCACTTTCCGAACGCCTGGAAACTGACCCGGAGCTTCAAGAACAATTGCTTAGCTATCGCACCCAAAAGGTGTTGAAACACTTTATTAAAGGCGACCCTCGGGAAGCCGTTGAAGAATTTTTACAAATTGTTAATGATTACAAACGCCAAGGGAAAATGGGTATCGTTGAAACTCTCGAAATTTGGTTCAATTTATTTATAACTAAAACTTACTTGATCCCCGCTCCAACCGCACAATCTGCTCAAATTAAGCCTCCCTCTCCTTCTACCCCCCCTACTTCTTCTAACGTTTTACCTTCACCTATTAATTCTACCAAGCCGAACCAATTAATTTTCCCTGCTTCACCCATTCCCCCAGCTAAACCCGTTTCATCTATTCCATCTTCACCAATAGCCAAACCTCTTCCATCTCCGCCATCAACTAAACCCATGATGCATTTAGCTTCTACTCCTGAACCTCCTGTCACAGATGTGTTTAAAGAAAAAATTTCAAAGATTAAAAGTCTTCTCAAACAATTTGAAGAAAGCATCTAATTTTCGTTTAAATCTCTTTAGATTGGATCCTCAGCACAAATTTGTTACTCAATGTGGCATAACATGGAAACAACATTTCTTCAATTAGCAGAATTGTGTAATAGATTAGAGCAGGTTCCAAAAACCACTGAAAAAATAGCGCTTATTTCAAAATTTTTATTAGATTTAAATAAAAACGAAATCGAGCCTGCGGTATTTCTAATCATTGGGACTACTTTTGCCGAAACCGATCCCGCAACACTGGACATTAAGTGGAAATCCCTAACAAAGACTCGTAATACCTCAAAACAGACTACGCTCATACAACAACCCTTGACCATTCGCGCGGTTCATTCGTATTTCATTGAATTGGCACGGGCTTCGGGTCCAGGGTCCAGAAAGAAAAAGAACCGGCTACTAGAGACGCTATTTCGGGATGCATCTCCTGTAGAAAGCAAATTTATTATCCGAAATATTATGGGTGAAATGCGTCATGGCGTAGCCGAGGGCGTGATGATTAAGGCTATTGCAAAAGCCGCCCATTTAGATGTTAATCTTGTTAAACGATTAAGTAGTATTCATGGGAATTTAGGTGAAATAGCCAAGATTTCTCTTACTGATGGATTAGAAGGGCTGAAAAAAATTAAACTCACTCTTTTCACACCAATTAAAGCAATGTTGGCAGATTCTATTGATTCGATTGATGAGCTTTTTGAGAACGAAATTCCAGAAATTGCATTAGAATATAAATATGATGGAGTTCGGGTTCAAATTCATAAATTGAAGACTGAGGTACGACTTTACAGTCGACGCTTAAAAGAGATTACTTCAAGTTTCCCTGAAATAGTAGAACTGATTGCAAAGTCGATTCCAAATCAATCTATCATTCTCGAAGGGGAAATTGTAGCTGTGAAGCGGGACAATAATCGTCCTCTTCCCTTCCAAGATCTAATGAGACGCTTCAAACGGATACATGAACTTGACCGCCTTCGATATGAGATCCCCGTCCAATTATACCTCTTCGATCTCCTTTATCTTGATGATGAAATATTATTTGATTATCCGTATCAAGAACGATGGGCGCTATTGTCCAAAATTTGCCAAAATAATCTTACGCTGGCAACTCGAATTATTAGTTCCGATAAAACCGCAATGACAAACTTTTACCGAGCGGCATTAGAGGCAGGTCACGAGGGGGTTCTCATTAAATATCTTCAAAGCCCTTATTATCCAGGAGAGCGTAAAAAGGATTGGTTGAAACTAAAAGAGGCTGTTCTTCTTGATTTAGTTATAGTTGCAGCGGATTGGGGGTCAGGCCGACGGAAGGGATGGTTAAGTAATTATCATCTTGCGGTACTCGATGCAGGGACTTTTCATGAGATCGGGAAGACTTTTAAGGGATTAACGGATGCGGAATTTAAAAAGATGACAGCCGATCTGCAACAGCTAAAAACCTATGAAACCGACTACACCGTGTATGTTAAACCCCAAATAGTAGTAGAAGTGGCATTTAATGAAATTCAAAAAAGCCCCCAATATCCATCCGGCTACGCTTTACGGTTTGCCCGCATTAAGCGTCTTCGCTTTGAGAAATCATCTATGGAGATTACAACTCTCGACGAGCTAGCTACCCTCTATAATCGCCAATTCGAAAAGAAAGCCCAAATATGAGTTTTGCTTCTGCTTTTTTATTAGTTTTAAATCTTCGTTGAGAAAAGACCAAAACCCTATCAAAAAACAGACCAATCCGAGTGCAATCAGGAGCATACCAAGAATTGGCGTAAATCTTACCAGATTGGCAATCCCTGGTGGTGGATAGATAAGTAATATCCAGACAAGACTCTTTAAGAAAACCCAATACACTACTAACAATAGACTCCCCACGATGGTATAAACGATTCCTCCCAGCATGAATATTTTATGATATTTGAACACAAAATCACCAACCAGTCTTAATTTAACATTCGATTTTGAGTATATAACAGGATAAGAGTAATTTTATCAGCGCACTTCTATTTACAGTTAAAAATAATCCTATCGAAAATAATTAAAAATCAGCTGTTGTTAATATTTACACATCTCAGTTTATTCATTTTAATTACGTGGAAATTGTGAGATGAATAAATGCAAGATCTAAATCCGCTTCAACTCATTAGCGTTATAGAATTGTTTATTGCAACAGCTATTTCCCTCATCCTGACTGTTTTTATATCTAAAAAGTATCAAGAAAAACCTAATCGGGTTACATTTGTTTTTGCATTAAATTTTCTTTTAGTAGGTGTTGCTTTAACATGTGTGGCAGTCGATAGAATCCTCTTGACATTCTTATTAGACCCCAATCCCGGGCTGATTTTCCACAATATCGCTATCCTCGTTAGCTTAGGAGTAATCCTTCTTCTAGATATGTTTGCATTTGAAATGACTTATCCCAAACAGGTCAATAAACTTTCCATTATTTTTGGAATCCTTTTAATTGCTGCGGGTATTATTTTATTGCTAAATCAGCCGCAGCTGGGTGCTGAACAAGAAATTATTTATTCCGATCAATTACTCTATTTAATTTTACCGTTTCTAATACCCCCTATGCTTCTACCTACTTTTGTTTTCTTTTATTATGCCTTTAAGGTCCGAGAAGAATCAATTCCGAAATCCAACCGCGCTTTGGTGATGGGATTTGCCGCAATCGTTGTTTCTATTGGTTATATTTTTGAAGTAATGGGTATCACCGGTATAACCGTTATTTTCGTGCGCTTAATGTTTGTTATATATGTATTCTTAATGTATATCGCATTTACTCTGCCAAAATGGTTCCAAAATATCATTGGTTCAGAGCAACCCTGACACGTAGGCTTTGATTTCATGGAAGGACTTATCGAATTCGCCCGGAAGAAACATGAAGGGCAATCGCGTAAATTTTCCCCGCTCCCCTATTTTACTCATCCAGAACATGTGGCCAAGATTTTGAAAGAACTGGGTGAAAATGAGGATTTAATCAAGGCTGCTTATTTACATGATACATTAGAAGATACCAATACGACTTGTGATGAATTAAAAGAAAATTTTGGTTCTAAAATAGCTAATTTAGTGAGAGAACTCACCTCTGATCGAATGGAAGTTGAAAAACTTGGAAAACCGAAGTATCTCACCGTAAAAATGAATGCAATGAGCAAAGATGCACTGACGATAAAATTAGCAGATCGATTAGATAATGTCCAATCTTTAAGTTCCGATAATCCCGAATTTAGCGAAAGATACGCTCACGAAACCCGAGAAATTTTGGAAAATTTAAAAAGATCATTGACTAGAAACCAACGAAAATTGTATAATTTAATAATGGATTCAATAAAACGCTTTTTCACATAACTTATGATTCAACCAGCGCTACCAGCGCAGTAAGATTCACCTGAGCTATGCGGATGTCACTATCAGCGACCATCCCTAAAATCCAAGGAAAGTCTTTGGTTATATCACTGGTGTAATAACTCACATAAAGATCGGTTCCGTTTTGAACCACTCCCGCATAGGAGGTATCACCTGCACTGGGTAAGTCCGTTAAATACGTGAGCCCATTGTCTTCGACGAGAAATATTGCTGTGCGTTTTTTACTGAAAACACTGCCTAACTCCGTAAAAGGGGTCCGTGGGCCGGGTTGATAGCGTCCTACGGCAAACGTTTTATTATCATATGAAAAAAGGCAGGGACCATCGAGCCGGGTGATCCTCGATTTCACATAGGAAGACCAATTTGTATAAGGATAAGAGGAAATGGCAATTAAGGTGGAAGCATTTGAACTCCCAAACACCGAATCCGCACCTGCATTACCTTCTAACCTTGATGTGCAGATTAGCCTCCCATCGGGCAAAAATTCGATTTCTGTTTCATCATTAGCTTCCCCTTCATAGATCGAAGCGACGATATTCCAATTAATTCCATCAGTAGAATTTAAAAGGATTGCTTTTCCATGCTCATGCCAGTAGGCAGAATTATACCATGTCAGATTATCCCGGGTCTTGGGGCGCCAGAACAGCCAACCACCTAATGCAACTTCCTGCAAAGGTTGCCAATTCATTCCATCGTCCGAATAAGTATAGAGGGTCTGATAGGGGTCTGCCATAATTCCTTTATTTTTCAGGGCATACACAAAGAGGCGATTTTTAATCAGCGCAAACTTAGGATCCCTAATATCCTCTCCTGGTACTTGGAACTCTATGATTTTTATCCAATTCTGAGCATCCTGCGATTTCCAAACAATTAATTTCGCTTCCGAACTGCCTAAATGAAATGG
>CAYGYC010000177.1:6578-9102 GCA_964353755.1 uncultured archaeon
GATGGAATAAATTAAGAAATTGTTGATATAGGGATTATTCCGGCAAAAGAACCAGGCAATGGCAAAGGAAAAAAACCACTGGCTGAGAGTGGCAATGACCAAAGAGGCCTCCATCCCACCTTCGAAATAATTTCCTAATGTTGTCATGGGTCTCCAAGAAAGGGGTATGAGAAATTGGAATATTAAAGAAATCGTACAGGCAAGACTTACTTGAAATATTGTCTTCTGTTTTAAACTTAATTGAGTGAAGTTCATTTTAACTGATACCTGAATACCGTGAAATTCTTTTGAATTAAATCAATGATTACGGTTCCAAGCAGGATTGCCGCAGTAATATACAGTGGAACGAAGCCTCCGGGCCAAACCAGATGAAAGCTATAAGCGAACTCTGGTCCATTCAACGGATAAAAGAAATTAATCCCCATGCCTTTCCAAGGAAACATTATCATATCTAAAACCAGATGGCCTACGCCCCCGATGAAGAGCGCGAGGAATATCCATTTTGTATCCTTTTCATGCGGAAAGAAAGCCGTAATGAAGCAGACAACGATAAAGACGCCAAGGAGCGAATGTGAGAGCCCTGTGAAGATGGAGGAAAGTTCCATAAAATAAGTGCTCCCAGTAAATTGTGCAATAACTTTGAAGATTCGCTCAATATCCGGCGCGACCATTCCAATGACAAAAAACCAGAAATATCTTTTGAGGACATCGGATTGAGGGCTTTTACTAATCCCCCAGATGATAATATAGGCGACCCCCATATGAGTAAGCCAGTCAGGCATTTTTGCTTTGCGCCTCCGCTTTTTTTTGTGCTTCCGGTTTTCGTGAAAAGCTGAAATCGCCTAGTTTGAATTTAAATCCTATAAATAATATGATTAATACTAATAAGGCTCCTGGAAGCGATAAAATAAGGGAATAAGTGACATGGATATGAAGTTCTATTGCCAGAAAGTAGTTTTTCGTATTATCATCAATATAGGAATACCCTCTCATGTAAATATAGGTTCCACTTTCTATAGCACTTATATCCAGTCCTGAACAGTTCACTTTTAAAAATCCCCCTTCGATCCCTTTTAGTAATAGAATGTTCTCCGCTTCCGATTTATTATGTACTTCTCCTTCGACTATTAATTCCATGGGCGCTTTGTAACTTTCATTGTGTTTAAACAATGTTTCGATGGAGACAGGTTGAGGAATGTTAGGATTGAGGGGTGACTCCCACCGATCGTGCTCATAGAGCGCCAAGGGGATGATAAGGAGAGGCATCAATAACAATATAATGCGGATACTTTTTCTCATTACCAAACCACCACCAATTTCATTTATATACTTTTGTACTTCGTCCAATTCCATAGGATAAAATATTATCGGATGAAATGGATTCGGTCGCCGGAGTATCATTCGCTATATTTAGATAAACACCCTGGAGCGCCTCTTCAACGGTCAAGCCTAAATTTTCGGCGAAAATCTTTTTTCCTTCAGGATATTTCCATTCAAAATCGCTTCTTGCATATCTTTCTGAATCAAAGAGGTTGGGTAATTCACACTGAATCGTTTGAGTAGGAAAGGGCACTCCCGTTTTCTCTAGCCGCTGCCGTAAGGTTATCTCGTATATCTCTGGAATAACCTCCGTCATCCAGTGGATCCAATAATCCCCTAAGCCTTGGAGATACAGATAATCCTCACACAGTAAACCCGCCAGCCGCGAGGTGAACCCACCTCTTCCTAAATTGAGGAATGTCGGAATTAAAGGCGGCCAAGGAATTAAAGACACATAATTATCAAATAACTGCCAACGTGATTTCGCAGTTAGTGCATCATATACTCCAGCAAAGGATTCATGATTACTTATTTCGACCCCCAAGTTACAAGCCTCACTCATCCAGCAGAGACAAACATGATAGGTGCTCTGGGTCCATTGTGGCGTACGTTCATTCCGAATATCTTTCAATACATCGATTACTTTCTGCCCGCTTTTGAATAACGGTGAAATCTTAACCGGTAAGTCTTTTAATTTCAACCCTAGCTTTATATGGCGCCGTTCAAGCACATCCCCCTCATTTTCTTCATCAATTAACCACCAATCCACAGGAACTCCATCTTCCATATGACAGTTGAACATTAATCCTATTTTCCCTTGTGCAAAATCATCCAGCAGAATAAAGGTGGTATCGGTGCTTTCTCCAAAAAGGAGTTTCGTTGTACCGGTTTGAAGGTCCGCGCGGATGCAGAAAACCACCGGAAAGAAGAAATAGGAAAAAATACGGTCAGGGCGTGCAATCTTGTGGGCAATCAAATCTCGGGCCGTCATGATAGATTCATCAAGCCGAACTTTAGCTAAGTTATAATAATTCTTGAACACTTTTACCAAGGCATTCTGAGAATAGTTCCATCCCTGCTCTTGAATTATCGGCCACATATTATGGGATAATGGGAGAAAAACTTTGGTGGCTAAAGTGTCGGGAATTTCCCCATAGCTCGTTTTTGGAATATAATAACCTCGCTAAAGGAGATTATAAATTAT
>CAYGYC010000178.1:0-9048 GCA_964353755.1 uncultured archaeon
CCAGATCCGAAGAGCATTTCGTTTATCAGAGAAATGATGGATACTCTATCTAAAATGATCACCTTATTAAGGGAAGCTCTCTTTGTTTTAACCCAAAATACGGAGAAAGCCGTTGAAAATGCACGAAAAATTTATGAGAGTGAAAGAGATATTGATAAATTACATCGAAGTATGATAAAACACATTTATTCCTTAAATATTGATAACAAATTGTTTTATGCCGCGTCAAATTTTGCAGATCATTTAGAGGAAATGGCCGATATCGTGGAAAGTGTAACAGATGCCATTCGTATCATCGCCGTGGCGCGAAAAGGCCACTTTTAATTTAAATCTGAATACGAAGCAGAGCCGTAAAGTGAAGTAGATCTCCATGGGACAGAGGAAACTGTATGGAAACGAGTAACAGAATTATACATGCGGAATTATTACAGAATCGAGTGATCGTTTGGAATTACGAAGAGGGCTCGAAATTATATCGAGAGGGGTTTTATGGAAAACCACTTGGCATTCGTAAGCCGAAATCGTTTGAGTTCAACCGCCCCTTAGAAATTTCCCTGTTTGAAGCCCTATACCTCTTGACAAAGAAAAAAATTGAGTTGTATGATCAAATTCATGAAAAATATTTAGATGAACCAACCTTTTTACAAATTGCTAATCAACTTTTTACTGAATTTGAGGATAAATATCGGGTTTACTATGATTTACGGGAACGCGGGTATATAGTAAGACCCGGATTGAAGTTTGGGGCTGATTTTGCGGTGTATGAGCATGGACCAGGCATAGATCATGCGCCATTTATCGTCCATTGCCTTCAAAATAATACTGCGATTTCCAGTATAGAAATGGTCCGGGCTGGACGTTTAGCCACCACCGTCCGAAAAAAATTCATTATCGCGACCTTCACGATGGAAAAAGTTGTCTATTACATGTTTACTTGGTTTAAACCTTGAAATTACGTACCTGTCTGATTTATTCATTGTATATAATTTTTTCAATGCGTTATTTTGCTGGAATAGGTAAATTATTTTAGCTGAGCTACATTTATAATTTAGTAAAAGCTGAATTGATAATTATCTAATTGGTAATTTGGTTATCATTCTGAGTTGTAATGAAAAAATATAATCGAGGAATGAAACGTTGAGCGAAGAATTGACGAAACAAGTTAAAGAATTAGCACTCGAATTAGGTGCAGACAAAGTGGGCATAGCGGATGCCACATTGGCAGAAGATCCGCCCCATGGTCATGCGAATCCGGCGAATATTCTTAAAGGATCAAAAGTGAAAGCGGCAATTTCCATTGTGCTTGCTTATCCCGATGGATCAATGGATTGTGATCATACGGATGATTTAATTCATGCAGGCGCATTTGTTGCGGTTCAACATCAAATAAATGTCGAGCTATCACGTATTGCAATACGGATCGCCAAATTTCTTGAGAAAAAGGGGTATAATGCGACACCCATTGCTCCTGATGTTCCTGGTAGAGATGAAAAACGTTGGGCTGGGACAATTTCACATCGATATATTGCACAACTAGCTGGTGTGGGTGAAGTCGGGCAAAATAACTTACTCTTAACACCGGAATGGGGTCCCCGCGTGCAACTGGCCACCGTTTTGACAGATGCGCCACTCGTGGAAGATGGTCCACAACTCATTGATAAGGTCTGCAAACATTGTTTCGATTGCTGTGAAAAATGCCCTCCGCGGGCCCTTTCGCGTGAAAACTATCCGCCTTACAATTTTAACCTTAACCGATGCTTTTGGGGAGTAGATGGATGGGCGCGTCTGACGAAAGTTGAAGAGCCACCAAAAGATTGGGTCGATGCGCGCCCGACAGCACTGATCATGGTCTCAAAATACGCGCAGAAGTATCCCCAAATCCAGGAATACCAAGAGTTAGCGACTCGCATGGGATTCTTTCCCTTCTGTAATGAGTGCCAGCGCGTTTGTCGGGTGGGACTGAACGCCAAAGAGAAAAAGCAAGCCAGTAAGGAATAATTGCATTTCCTATTTTTCCATTTTTTAAATAGAACCCAAACATCTTTTCATTTTTTAAAATAAAGTCTGTAATCATCATATAAATTTTCGAATTTTTGAGATCTTTTTTGGATCTTATGTATTGAATTCGTGTGAGGTTTAAACGATGGTATTATTTGGGGTTCAGCACGGCACAACGAGCGCCTTGGCAGGGCAAAAAATTGAGGATATTTTAAAATCAGTACAACTAGCTGAGAAATTAGGGTATGATTCGACGTTTGTTATGGACCATTTAAATATGTTTCCGCGAAGTTCTGAAGTTTATGATGCATGGATATTATTAGGAGCAATTGCATGTAAAACGCAAAAGATCCGAATTGGATCATGTGTGAGTGATCCCCATAGATATCATCCTGCAGTTCTAGCCCAGAAAGTGGCGACTGTGAGCAGGTTATCTCGAGGAAGGGCAATTCTATCGTTAGGATATGGAGAAGGAATGAACCTGAATACATTTGGAATTCCTTTTGGATCGAAACCCGTAACTAAACTCCGGGAATCCATTCAAATTATTCGCCAACTATGGCTTTCCACGCCAAAAACTCGCGTAAATTTCGAGGGGCAATATTTTCACTTGCAGGAAGCATTTCTCCAAATTGTAATTGAGAATCCCTGCATTTGGATAGCAGCAAGCGCGCCTCAGACCTTACAACTAATGGCAGAGTTCGGGGATGGCTGGATTCCTACAGGGTATACCCCTAAACTTTATCAAAAACATTTAAATAATATTAAAGAAGGAGCTAGGAATCGCAAGATTGAGAAAGCTTATGAAATTTTTATTGCAATTGCAAAAGACTCTTCAAAAGCGGAAAATTTAATTAGACCGGTTGCGGGCCCGCTTTGTTTAAAGAAAGAACTTCTAAACGAATATAAAATTGAAATTCCTGAAGACCTACGCATTCAAAATAGAATAAAATTATCGCTCTCTGAAATGCAGAAGGATATAGAGAAATTAGGTTCTTTGATTTCACAGATCCCCCTTGAATTAATTCAGCAGGTTACGGCATATGGCACCCCTGAAGATTGCATTGAATCCTTGGACCGGTTTGTAAAAGCGGGGGTAGAACATTTCGTAATTGAATTCGTTGGGCCAAATTATTTTGAGGCATTAGAACTTTTTGCGAAAGAAGTTATGCCACATTTTAAATGACTAGATGAGGAGTTAAAGTTCGTTTATTTCTTTTTTATCAGATCTTTCAGTTCCTTGACACTCACGGGTTTTTTACATTCGGGACAGACTTTAGATATTCGGAGATAATCGATGAAATGGTCTTTATGGGAGACGGTTGCACAATGGGGACACTTAATCAGGTTTTCAATCTTCTCATCTTTTTTAATTTCTAATCCGCAGACGGAACAGGAGATCCGGGCCACTTGTTGTTCGTAGAGTTTATTCTGGCAGACTGGGCAACTGCCGGTTTTCTTAACCCATTCCAGGAAATGTTGCTCGTGTGCAGTTGCATTACATTTGGGGCATTTCACGAGGTCTTGATTTTTAATGAATCGAAAACAAATGGCGCACTTGAAGACATCCTCGTGGCAATTCGGGCAGAAGGTGGCGTCTTTTTTAATTTCAATGCCACAATGGGGACAGAGGAAGAGGGCACCCGGTGGTTCATAGGCAAAAACTTGCGTAGTATAATCCAACTTCCCTGAAACTTCTCGATTTTTGGTCATAGCCTCTAAAACTTTAATTATCACTTCATAACTGGTGCCCATTGCGCGAAGGATATCCATGAATGGAATGTAAGTAGTATTTAGTTGAGTATAATAGGTCTCAATATAGACCTTTATGCCTGTTTTAAGTTGTGCAATGGCTGCATTATAGGGGTCTCGAAGATAAATTAAGGCGTTATTAATATTCATATTAATTATTGGATCATCTGATCCCTCGACAATAAAGAGGTAGGGTAACATAGGAGCGAGTACATTGGGAACAGTTTTCGCTAGGTCTAAAACTAATTCGGCTGCCATATTTTTTTCGGCGGGATTATTAGCGCGGAAGATATTAATGAGCGTATTCACCGCTTTATCGTAATTACGGGTATCCATGTAGAATTTCGCCCCCTGAAAATCAGGAAACGCGTTGGGATCTTTCATGTCGGGGGCGAATGGAAATAAGGTTTGAATAGCTTCCGCGGGTGCTGAGGTATCGCTACTAGTTGCTGAAGATTGCCCTACCTGAGCAGATTTTCCCGCGCTTGGTGCACCCGCATCCAATGCGCTTAAAATATCTGAATAAAAGGCATCATCCTTTTCATCTTTTTTTTCTTTTTTCTTTCCTTGTTCATCGCTCATTGATGTTCCTCTCACAAAAACCAAAAAAGTAAAGTTAATTCTTTGAATAAGTCTTAGCTTATTGGGAATTTATAAATTATCTTTATTATAAATTTTCTCATTCCTTTCAAATTATTTTTTAAATGATTAACGAATTTACAAAAAAACCGTTCGTGGCGTCATACAAATAGGACATTTGCGAGTAAGTTTGAGCTGTTCATTTAGGCAACAGCGGTGGAAATTTGCATGACAGCCGGTACACGGTGATTTACATTCCGTCTCCCCGGAAATTCCTCTGAGTTTTGTAATAATAGGTTTCCCACACCTGGGACATTTGTATTGGTGACAAATCTGGCAAATCAGTTTCGATTTTTGTTTCAAAAAGCTCTTCACGTCATCGAGAATTTCTACAATCGTATTAGCGTTCTGCCATTGATTATACTGTGAAAGAAGAAATTCATTAAGTTCATCTTGAATGGCAGTATTACTCACGCTTTTTATTTCAATTTCTGGGGGGGCAACAGGGAATTCCTCATTTAATTTTAACGAAAGTTCGCAATACTCTTCGGTTTCAATTTCAATCCGAATGTCCAACAGTAATTCTTGATTTTTTGGTCCATGAATAATTTTCTGATATTCCCTTCTCTGGTCTAATTGCTTAAGTTCATCGAGAATTCTAACGCGGTTGTCGATTTTTTTGGAGAGGTCGCGACATATGTCAATAAGTCTAAATGCCGGCCATTTTTGCACAAAATCGAGTTCCTCAGGTTTGATTATTTTTTCAAGCGGGGGGCTAAGAATAAAAAAAGGCGGATTTGGCTTTTTATGAATGATTTGGAAGTCATAAGTTTTCATTTTATAAGAGTAAAGACTCACCTGTAATTTGAAGGGGGCAATCATTTGGGCGTTAAATTCTGCCATAACTTCTTCCATTTCATCGTTAGGATAAATAATACGATGAAAAATTTCTTCTAATTCGTGAATAATATCTACGATGTGGGGCGGTTTTTTGCTATCCCAGTCCCGCAAGGTGAATAAAAAATTCGCAGGATCGCCCAATTCCTCAGTTAAATCAGGAGGCAGATTAATTGAAGGGCGCTCTGGATAGGTTTTGAAATTTACTTGCACTTGATAATGAATCTCAGGAGTGATGGAGAGGTAAACCGTGAGGTCTGCGGGATTTTCTTCTGTATAATCGGCACTGTATTCCTTTAAAATTAGATTCAGTTCATTTTCAAAAATATTACCCATGAAAATCTCCTTTAAAATACTAATCTTTAAGGTGATAAAATTAAGAAATTAAAAGTTGAATAAATCTTTATAATTTATAAAAACCTAAAGTCATAATTAAAATTAGCTTGCGAATTAACGAGTTAATAAGCGAGACGGGAAAGGCGATATTTGCCCGAATCCGTTGGAAAAGTCGCCATAAAGTTGATGAAAAATATGGAGATGCGATACTTTGCCTAAATCTATTGACGAAATCGCTGGAGAAATAATGAACGATATGGAAAAACTGCTTTTAGAAAGAGTCTATACCGCTATTATCATGGATGGAAATGTAGTCTATTCCAGCACTGCTCTTGATAAACACATTGAGCTATTAAAACTATTTTCTATTACAGAATTTAAGCCGATGAAGCCTTTAGCTCATGCGTTCCCCCTTCCGGGCACTAATTTAGCCATTTTTAAATTAACTGATCAGATTTTAGTTGCTATTTACACAAAAAAGGGATATCAAGGACAATTACTGTCTTTCAAAACAAAGATCAGCAAATATATTGCTGATTTTGATTCTGCCGTCCAAGGGCCTGTTTCCAGACCTGTTGAAACAGGAGCAAGAGGGCAAATTTTACCCACCTTAACCCAAACAGTTTCATTAACCTTAGGATTATCGGAAGATGAATCGGCTGTTCTAAAGCTATGTAATGGAAGCCATTCCATAAAAGAAATCATTGATAAGACGCGCGTTCCGCGAAAGAAAGTAATTGATATTATTCGGCATTTTGAAACTAAGGAATGGCTGAAGCTCGAGACTAAGGGCGAAGCGGAATTAATCCCTATAAGTATTAAAAAATTTCCAGAGACTGCAGTCCGATTAGGAATGATTTCTAAGAAGTCCTTTGATATTAACGAACTGTGTGATGGAAGACGAACCTGCAAAGATATTTCAGAAGAACTAATTATGTCTGAGAGAGAACTCCAAAAAATTCTAGAAAAAATGGAGAAAAATAATATTATTAAAATGACGGTGAAAATTCCGGAGGAAGAACCAGAAACAGCAACTGCAGAAGTCAAAGTTAAGGAAACAGAGTCTCTTATTTTTCCAGAATTAAATATAAAACCGACCTTAACAGCAAATATTTCATTTTCTCTGGGATTTGATGAAAAAGAAAAAAGAATCTTAACTATTTTGGATGGTTCTCATGCCATCAGTGAGATATTTGATGTCACACAGATACCCTTTCTGGAAATTCTTAAAATTATCATTAAATATGAGGAAAAGGGATGGATTCGGGTTCCAATCGATGAGTTTAAGCATATTGTAAAGGTAAAAGAAATTTTGAAATCCGAATATAAAGTGCGGGAATTAGAGGAAAAATATCTAAAACTAATGAAAGAAAGAGCCCCTATTACACCCACCGTTATCGAAACTGGTCTTAAAGTACAGGAAACGCCTGTGATTGAAATAAATGAACAGGAACGAGAAGCTTTACTGTATCGAATTAAGCAAGAATTGCCATTGATGCCAATTGATACTCAAATTAAATTAACTGATAAACTAATAAAAGTATCAGCACATTCTCGGGAAGCAATGTTGGAGAAAGTAATAAATTCAGAATCTTCTAAAAAGTTTAAGCCAGTTAAACAACCTGAAATACCACTCCCTATCGCCCCTGCACCTATAACACCGCCTATTCGCTCTATTCCTGTCTTACCTCCTGCTCCTTCTATCTCTCCAACATTACCTGAATCAAAACCTTCTTTTGATTACGAAACAAAACCAGCACCGGTCATTGATGAAACTCCCTTATTACGTCCTTCACAAATCTTAGAAAGAGAAAACCAATCCACATCAGCTACTCCCCCGCCAAAGGAATCTATTCTCCCCCCTCTCGGCCCCCAAATTCTTTCATCACTTGAACCACTGAAATCACAAGCACCTGCTTTAGAAGATAATCAGCAATCTCCTGCAATGGGCGCGCCTTTAATCTCAGAAAAGGTTAAAAAAGGAATTCCGGGAGATGAGGAACGAATCAATGAGGTTTTAGAATTTATTGATAGCTTATTAGGAATTCCCGAAATAATTTATCTTGCTTTAATTGATTATGATGGATCAATCTTTTATCAATCGACTAAGGAAGCAAATCTCTGGGATATTACAAAAGATATCACCAAACTGGTTCAGAATTGGAGATCCCAGTCCCCCTCCGTTTTTCTGGGTGGCGCTAAATTTGCCTCCATTAAGGCATCACCAGAGGTCCTCATTGCAACCAGTATTCAAGGATTAGGACATATAATTGCCATCCCCATCAATGAAAACCTTTTTATATTAACAAAATTAAGTAAAGAAGGCGATGCTCACCTGATATCCGATGATATCGCCATTGTTGCCAAGCAGATAAATGAAATGTTCCAAAAATTGTGAGATAAAAGATGATAAAAGGTGTCTGGATAATCCATAAGGACGGAAAATGTTTATTTCACCGAGAATATGAGAATTTGAATATTAATGAACAATTATTTTCAGGATTTCTTGTTGCACTTTTAGCATTTTCTAAAGAAATTAGCAATCAAGAGTTAAAAAGCATTAATCTTGAAAATTTGATTTTCTACTATCGAAAAACAGAAGATACAAACATAATTTTTGTTATTGCGGCTGATTCGAAAGAACGGCCATCAAAAATAAGTGATAAGTCCAATTTAATAGAGAAAGCCTTTTTTAATGAATATAAGGATATTTTACCCCAATGGACCGGAAATATCTCAGATTTTAGTAAGTTTGATGTAGAATTAGATAATATTTTAAATAACGAAGGAAAAATAATAACCCTTTTTGATTTTAATCCTTTAAATAAGGCATCTTTTGAGAACTTATTTAAGAAAATTATGAGCATATGTGGAAAGAAAGATGAAAAAGAACTCGATGAACTTGATCACACGCTCGAAATTATAGAAGATATTACAGATAGGAAAGAGAAATTCTGTCCACCGCAATTCTTAATAGATTCCCTACAAAAAATGAGACTATCACTTAAACGATTATTTCATAAGCAAGAGTAAAGTTTTAAGATGAGAGAAAATGGCAGAGAAAAAAGCACAGCCTAAAACCACAAAAGGTCAACCGGAAGGAGAAAAAAAAACAAAGGATGACAGCAAAAGTGAACCTTCTATAACCATTTATATCCACGAACCGAAATTAATGTCGGAAATAAAAAACAATCTTCTTATAAAATCTGCTGGAATTGTGCGAATAAGGGGTTTTTTAAAGAAAGAAAAAATCTGGACGACTTTAGCGTATCTCATCCCCCTTAAAAGTTTAGGGTTAGAAACAGAAGCCGATCAGAAACAGATTTTGGAGAGGCTCCTTAATCCTGATCCCATCAATAATAAGGATACAAAAACTTTACTCTTAAAACTGATGGACCAATACGGTCCGATTAAGGCGAAAAGTAGAGATAGGCTCGAATATAAGACCGAACGATTTAAGAAGAAATGGAAGATGAAAGTAAGGCG
>CAYGYC010000179.1:0-9002 GCA_964353755.1 uncultured archaeon
CCCCCAAACCGGTGGTGGTCCCGCCGCCCCCCAAACCGGCGGTGGTCCCTCCGACCCCCAAACCGGTAGTAATCCCCCCCACTCAAAAACCCGCGATGATATCACCACCTCCAATTTCAAAGCCCGCAGATATCTCGCCCCCCCCCATTGATTTAGCCGAAACCATTGAAATTCTCGATCAATCAGCCGAAACCATTGACCTTCCTGAGATGTCAACCATCGAGATTCCCGAACCCCTTCCGCAAACATCGGCCGAAGAGGACTTCCTTATTGGCGAGATAAAGGCTGCCATTGTCATAACTTCAATCCTTTCCGAATATAGTGACATTTTTATCAATATAAAAATCCAAGAGGGGCGCAAAATTTTCTCGATCGAAACTCAAGAAGGCCCTATTTGTGCTTATACTTTAGATATGTCGAAGATTCACTTTCTCCCAGGTAGTTGGGAAAAAATTGACACCGAACGAAAACAAAAGATTCAAAAACTCTTTATAGAACGTGTGAAAAAACTCATTGGAACCTAAATATTTAATTTTACCCCTTCTTTTAATGGGACCCAATTAACCGTTTTATATAGTTCTGTGAAAATGGAGGAATGAATTCCCGGGACCTCCTTCACCCCTGAAATAGGTTTTATTTTATTCCGTATAAAATCCGCAAGTTCTTTCGCATCTCTACTGATAATTTGAACCAAAATGTCACGATCACCATAGGATGCCCCAATAATTTGTATTTCTTCAAAAGTAGCAAGTTTCTTTGCAACATCTACTAACTTTTTTGGTTCTACATTTATTCCTACCCAACTCACTTGAAAACCCAATTTTTCCGGGTCTACAATGGCGGCAAACCGTGAAATGACTCCATTAGCAATCATCCTCTTCACGCGATTATGAACCGTACTTGCTGCTTTTTTCAATTCTTTTCCAATTTCATGGTATGGAATTCTACAATTCGCCTGAAGAAAAAATAAAATTTTTCTATCAATTTCATCTAAGGTTATTCTTTTTCTATCACTCACCCGGCTATCCATCCCCTCATAATTCCGTTAAATCTTACTTTTATTCTTTTTTTCCTCAATATTCTGAATAAAATATTTCCAAAGTAAGTAAATATTGAAGAAAATTTCATATAAAATTTTTTGAATCTTATTCAACTTTTTCCTATCACCTCTTTTAGCAGAACTTTCTTCATACTTTTCTTAAAAATGGAGAAAATAAATCAAATAAACCGTTGAATTGGTATGAATTTAAAATATTTATTAAAAGCCACCTAGTAAATATTCAATTAAGTGATTATTATATCTAAGGTGACATGATATACTTTAGGTCCATACGATTTTACAAAAGTCGTTTTAACTAACTTGATATTTCGGTTATAGAATTTATTTCTCTGCTCAAAGTCATTTAATAAATCATCTGCAGCCTCATTCTCTTTCAAAATCCCCTCGTAATGAACCATAGCTTGCTTACTAATAATTTTAAATACCGTATCAATATGCTCCTTTGGAGCTGGTAAAATCCCCATCACAATGCGATCCGCTTTTTCAATGATTTTTAATGCCTCGATTTTCGAATCGCCCGAAATTGGAACTATGATTTCCCGCTCCCTATTAATTTGATTTAATTTAATGTTCTCAATTAAGTAGTGATAGGCAATTGGATTCCATTCAAATGCAAAAATTTTTTTAGGTTTTCTAGTATGTCCCATAAGCAAACTAAAATACCCAATTCCAGCAAATAAATCAAAGATTACCTCGTTTGGTTGTATAAGTTTTGAAATTCTCAACCTCTCATTAATATTTCCCTTTGAAAACATTATTTTTGTCATATCAAACTTGTAAGAAATTCCATGCTCTCTATGAATAATTTCAGGTTTATCTTCTCCTAAAATAAATTCCATTTGTGGTGTGCGATACTCACTGGATATTCCCCCTGTTTTTAAATAAACTCCCTTAACACTCTTAAATAAAGTTATTACTTCTTGTGCAATGTCATTCTTATATTGCACTAATTCTGGGGTTAACGTTAAAATCGCTTTATCTCCTATTTGTTGGAAGCCTGTAGGCAACTGCTGTAATTCTTCACTATTTAATTTGTCCTTTAACCCTGCTTGCAAGAGTTCCTTGAATTTCGCCATACAATCAATCTAATTTATTTCAAATTGCAAATAAACTTCTTAATTTATTTAAATAAGAAATCAATTATTTAAAAATACCTTAAAAATTGACTGTAATTGGGAAATTAATTCCCTACTAATAAAATATTTCAAAATAAAATGTGTATATCACACATAAATAATAATTAAAAAATCTTAGTGCCCTATAGAAAAAAAGGGAAAAGTCTAAAAGAAATTAATTAAGGATCTTCAATACCGCGCTCAGTAATTTCAAAAAGCGCTTCGCCTTCAGGGAGGCAAGGGCTATCTATTAATCGGGCGACGCGTTTATTTCCCTTAGATTTGCGTAGATAGACGCGGTACGTTGAGCTATGGGCTAGCACGTGTCCACCAATAGGTTTGGTGGGATCGCCGAAAAAGATGCCCGGAGAATCCATCACCTGATTGGTTATAAATATTGCGATATTATGTGCTTCCGCAATTTGTAAGAGTTTATGAACAAAATGATTCAATTTCTGTTGCCGTTCACTTAATGTCCCTCGGCCTATGTATTCCGCTCTAAAATGGCTCATCACCGAATCGACTATAATTAATTTGATGTTCTTTTCTTGAATTAACTTCGGAGCACTCTCTACAATAACCATCTGATGGGCGCTATTATAAGCTCGGGCATAATAGACATTTTTTAGGACTTGGTTTCCATCCAAACTATATCGCTCTGCAATTTGAAGCAGTCGCTCTGGGCGGAATGTTCCTTCACTATCAATATAAAGTGCAGATCCATTTAATCCTCCTTGATCTGTTGGAAACTGCACGGTAACACAAATTTGATGAGCAATTTGTGTTTTTCCAGTCCTGAATTCCCCAAATACTTCTGTAATTGACCGGGTCTCAATACCTCCGCCGAGAAGTCCATTCAATTTTTCTGATCCTGTTGTTAATCGACACACTTTCTTCCGTTCATCGAATACTTTTTCGGCAGTCATGAACCCAATATTTAACTTGCTTCTGGCAGATGAGATTATTTTTTGGGCAGTTGCTTCTCCAATTCCTGTTGATGCCGAAAGTTCCTTTGGTGATGCTACTGAAATAGTTTCATAAGTAGTGTATCCTCCTTCCTGTAACTTTTCTGCAATTGCTGGACCCACACCCGGAAGGTTCTCTAAAATTCCGCCTGTTACATCTTCCGCTACCGGATCAAGTTCCGCTACCGGATCAAGTTCCGCTACCGGACCATCTTCGACATAATTATCTTCGCTATTTTCTAAATCTGTTTCAAATTCTTCTAAAGCCTTTTTTTTCGAGATTTTTCCATTACCTTTAGCCATCAAAAAATCCCTTCTAAATTACCTACTTACAAACAAAAATATCACCTCTTAAACTCGGCAGACCCTCTCTAATAAGTAAAAAGTTTAAAAAATAAATGAAGGTCTTATCCTTAAGCCGTTAATATGAGATAACTTAAAATTTTTAATAGAGAAAATTCTATTTTATATTTAAAACAAAACCAGATAAAATCGAATAAACCAGGCATATAGGGGTTTGAAATTTATAGAAATAAAAAAAGAGTTGGGTTAAATTAACCCCATAATTCTTTAGCCAAATCAGGGAGGTCTAAATCAAGAAGTAATTCTTTTGTCGGAATGCCATCTTCAGTCCAACGACGCACCTTGTAATAATCATCCAGCATTTTATCCAATTCAGGAACTTTTCCCGCATGTCCACCTTTTTCCACCGCCTTGAGTACCTTTGGAGATAGCGTATCGTCTTTTCTCCGAATTCCACACCGCACATTAAAAACTCGTTTCATGTTAAATCCGCGTTCGCCAATTGTCATCAATTCTTTTCCAGTGAGATCCCAGCCAGTCACCGCATTAAATATGTGTGCTAACATTGTGGGAGAGAATGGGAGACTTACGAACATGCATATGGTAGCAGCATTTGCGAGCGCACTAAAATCCTGTATTTTAGCTGCCATATGTCCTTTTCCACGAGTTTCGAACCGACCAGGCGCAAACTCAATCCCAAATTCCGCAGGCATGAAGCCCACTTCACCCATCATGGACCAGCCTTCAACATGAGCGCCGCCTCTATTAGCAGTTGCATATTGTACTGCCATACTATGAAATGCTCGAGGGTCATGCATAGGTAATTCAAGCTTCTTGGCGTGGACCGCTAATTCTATCCCTTTCCCAAGTTCTGTCGCAGTCGCCACAGTGCCATTACTTAAAAGCTTCCCGATACCTTCACCTTTCGCAATCATTTCTGTTAATTTCACAATACTTTCTGCATCGCCCCAATCTAATTCAAACCCGATGTCTTCTTTCGTAAGTATTCCTTTTTCATATGCTTCGATAGCCCATGCGACGGTAGCTCCTACCGAAATAGTATCTAAACCATAGCGATTACAAATATCATTTGCCTTACATATTGATTCGAGGTTATCATTCAAACAAAGAGACCCAAAAGCGCCAAGAGTTTCGTATTCAGGACCTGGACCCTCCATTTGAAAAGGTCCGGATTCAACTTTGACCTCACGACCGCATCCAATAGGACATCCTAAACACGCATATCGCTTCGTTAAAATCGTATTTCGCATACGTGCGCCACCAATACGTGCGTACAATTCCGCTGGTGGAATATTTTCTTTCTCCCATAACCCAATATTCCAATTTTTCACAGGAATGTCCCCTACCGGCCAGAACATATCTAACATCATAGCGGTACCGAATCTATCCATTCCAAGAGTGGACATGTCTCCTGATAAGGCTTTTAATTGCCTGAGCACATAATTAATTCTCCCCGGATGGATCATTGAGAACTTTTTCTCTCCATAACAGACGATTGCCTTTAATTTTTTAGATCCCATCACCGCTCCAAGCCCACCACGCGCTGCAGCCCGCCCTTTATCGTTCATCACTGCTGCCAATTGTGCAAGTCGCTCACCTGCCGGACCAATGCATGCAACCGATGCTTTATCATTTGTTTCTTGCCGTAACAGTGCTTCCGTTTCGAAAGTATCTTTGCCCCATACCCGGCTCGCGTCTCGGATTTCATAGGTCCCTTCGTTAATCCATAAATATGCAGGGCTCTCGGCAATGCCTTCAATCACAAAGGCATCAAACCCAGATTTCTTCATAAGGTGCCCAAATCTGCCGCCGGAACTTGCCTCGCCCCAGATACCGGTTAAAGGTGATTTAGAGACCACCACATACCGGGAAGACGAAGCAAAATTCAATGTAAGTGGACCCACCGCGAAGATCAGGAGGTTTTCAGCAGAAAGCGGATCCGTATCGCCTTTGACATTTTCCAATAGATATTTTGCGCCTAAAATACTTCCACCAAGATATTTGCGAGCATCTTTATCTGAAAGTTCCTCTTCTTTAAAGGAGTTGTTTGATAAATCTACTCTGAGAATTTTCCCATTATAGCCATTTACTACCATTATTCTTCCTCCATCGGCCATCTGAGACGATCCAGATCTATTTTTTCTTCCCGCTTAAATCCGCCCTCCGGTATTAACCATTGGAGTTTGAATGCTTTTTTCAACTCTGGGCCAACTGGTTTGGATTTTAAATTGTACCGTAAATCAGGGATTTTCTTGGTCTCTTTGATTTTGTATAAATATGTTCCCATTCCATTTAATGTGCCTGCATTAATTTGAATATTCTCCGATACGGAGAGCAAGGATCCGCAGCTTGCAAATTTAGCGAGCCCCGGTTCCATTGCCCCTTTCAGTTCAGCAACCGAATCCGGTAACCCCGGCGAATTCTTTGCCATATCCAAACAGCATTTATCAATGGCGACAATATCTCTAGAAGCAAATACTCCCATATCGGAAATAATCCGGGCATCCGACCATGAAATGCAATCGCACCACGGGGTAATATCAATGGCGAGATTGATATAGAGGATCTTATCACGACCGATTGTCTTAACCGTTGCAGAGGCAGAATCGGCAATCGCAGCACCAGCCGCCTCTAAGCCATCCCGCAGATTCATGCCTAAAAACGTTGGACACATGCTTGCAAATATATGATCCCAGCATCCAATACAGCGTTCTTTGTGCCAAATAATCGATTTGTCCGTTATTTCTAGGGCATCAGTGGGACAGGAATCTATGCATTGCTGCCATTTTTCGCACTCTTTTCCCTTGCACATTTGCGGGTAATATTCGCCTGCAGAAACGCCATAATTGGGGTGTTTTCCCATGTGTAAATTCAATTTGCCCCGCTTGCTCGCACAACCGACCCCGACATTCTTTATTGCGCCCCCAAATGTGCCCATAGGATGCCCTTTGAAGTGCGTAAGGACGATGAGCGCATCGCAATGCGCAATTGCAGCGCCTATATATTGTTCTTTGAGAATTACACCATCCGGCAAATCCACCCGGACATCATCATTCCCCAGCCACCCATCTGCAATGATAACAGGCGCCCCGAGCGCTGCCGAGGTAAACCCATTCCGTTCTGCTGTCAGATGATAATCGAGTGCATTCGTTCGACTAGCATAAGGCATATAGGGGAGGCAGGTACAATCAGTCACAAACGGTTTTCCGCCTAACTCTTTGACTTTATCCACTAATTGGCGCACATAGACAGGTCGAATATATGCTGTATTGTTCCATTCACCCATATGCAGTTTGATACCGACTATATCACCCGGACTAATCATACTTTCGATTCCAGCTGCTTCCGCCACTGCCATCATTTTTACAACTAAACTCTCATTCATATGCGACGCACGTGCATTTAAAAAATGCACCGGTGCCTTCTTTTTTTCGCTCATTTTCATCACACCTTCACTTAATATCTCTAGCAATACTTTCACATTACTAAAATAATTATCTATCCTAAAACAGCCAATTCCCGAAAAATTCCACTTTATTCGTTATATTCCCTCGTACATAACGTGCTTCAAAAAAGAGGCGCACTGAATCTGCTTTTTTCGAGAAGATGAAAAAAAAAGAGGGGCGGCAATCCTAGTTTAGGATAATAAAAAATACAATAAACAATACAATTGCTACGATCATTAGTATAATTCCTAGAATTTGGTTCCATTTCAAAATATTACCTCCTGAAAATTAAAATAAATCTAATAATAAGTAGTTTTCTAGAAAAAGTTAGCTATTTATCTAAGACGAAATAAAAATCTGTAATTTTGCCTTCCCGTTTCTCTTTCGGTTTAAATTCCACTTTAACCCGTGTGCCTTGTTTCACATTTTCTATTTTGCAGTCCTCATCGCTCATGAGGACTGTATGCCGGATCGATTGGTCCATTCCATCCATCTTGATGAAGGCAATGGTCGTCTTAGGTCTGTTCGTGAAATTCGAAACCCCGAAGTGAGTTATGGTGCCTGTGACTATCTGCCCCTTCCTACCTATTTCTACCCAGTTACAGGGGGCATAGCATTTCCCGCAATAAATCCTAGGCGGAAAATAGCCAAATCCGCATTTCGTGCAGCGTGTCCCGAAGAGCCGCTCATTGTCTCGGATTTCAATGAAGAATTTGGACAGCTCTCCCACACTATAAATGTAGTGAATTGACATATCGTCCGGATATTCGTGAAAATCTTTACTTTCCTCGAGTCGTTCTATTTGTTTTACGAACTCTTGATCGGAGATTTTTTCCTTTTTTGGTTCCTTTTTCATTTTTTTTGCCATTTAGCTCCGCTCCATAATGATGCAAACGCACATTGCGGTTACTGGTCCACCAACGCTGTGCAAGAGACCTTTCCTGGCATCAGGCACCTGTCGACGCGCTTCACCACGTAACTGCCGAACGACTTCAGTGCCTTGATATATTCCCGTCGCACCAACGGCATGCCCGCAGCCAATTAAGCCACCGGATAAATTGACGGGCAATTTACCCCCCTCACACACAATCCCTTCATCGATCAATTTATGCCCTTCGCCATACTTCGTAAAGCGGCAATCTTCATAGCTGAGAATCTCTTGCCCCGTGAAGGCATCGTGAAGTTCCGCTACATCTAACTCCTTGAGGGGGTCCGTAATTTTCGCCATTTGATAGCATTGTTTGCTGGCATAGAGGTTGGAGGTCAAAGACCAAAGATCTGGTCGCAATCCCCCGAAACTGGTATCGTTCCCTGCACCGACACCCGTGATCCAAATTGGCTCTTTGCCGGAATTTTTACAAATTTGCTTAGCTTTCTCCTCCGAAGCTATAATCATCGCAGCAGCCCCTTCACTATACAGGCAGCAATCCAATTTTTTAAAGGGTTCAGAGATATACCGTGATTTTAAGACATCCGCTACCGTTATTTTCATAGGGCTCTGAGCAAATGGATTGCCGATGGCGTTTCCATGATTCTTAACAGAAACCCGCGCCATGGATTCTTCAGTTGGATTGCCAAATTTCTCGATATGGGCCCTAACGGGGAGCACGTAACTTGCTGCCGGGAAGGATCCGAGTGGCCGCACGAATTCGGAATCCGAGCTGTAGGCAATCGCCTTAACAAGTTCAGGGGTACGATCTTTCGTTTCGGGATCCCAACAATCATTCGACTTTTCCACACCTAGGCATAGGACGACGTCCGATAACCCGCTGGCCACCTCCATGTAAGCGGTCCGAATTGCATAGCCCCCTGTCGCGCCGCCGGTAGTCACGCGAGTGCCTGGTTTTAAGGCCATCCCGATATAATCATGTACGATAATATCCGGTATGAATTGGCGCTCAAAAAAATCATTGTAAATCCCGTAAATAGCTGAATCAATATCTGCTATCGTTAAATACGCATCTTCCAATGCCCGTTGTGTGGTTTCATACGCCATTCGATAATAGGTATGATGCGGATGCCGCACCCGAAAGGGAAATGCCCCGATTCCTATAATTGCAACTTTTCTTGGCATTTTTCAACACCATAAATA
>CAYGYC010000180.1:0-8987 GCA_964353755.1 uncultured archaeon
AATAAGTTAAAATAACTACTATTAGTACTAAGATACCGCCAATTAAGCTTAAAATGCCACCAACTATTCGTATCCCACCCAAAGTGATATTGCTCCTTTTCTTTTCCTATTCTTAAATTCTTAAAGCGATTAGATTTTTCTTTTTGAGGGAGATGACTTTATTTCATCACTTTCTCTAACATCCGCGAGTTAATATGATAAATATACATAGTAAAGACCCAAAATAATAATGATGGTATAAAATAAAACCAAAATGATAGTAATTTTGCGTCCCATCGACCATAATACAAATATAAAACTCAAAATAATGATGCCGACATAAGATATAAGTAATAAGGTGGTGATTTCCGTTCCTATCATCCATAATACACCATCAGATATACCTATATAACATCCCACAATTCCTATAAGACATCCATAAACGCTGCAACAAAAGCCCCCTGCAACCAAACCCTGCTTAATCGCGTCTAATACACGCACTTCAGACCCTTCACGCGTCTGTGTCTTTATGAAAAGGGAACTTATACATAGAATCAAACCAGGAATTAAGAAGAAATTACCGAAATAAGCACGATCTGTGCCTCCTAAGAAACGATACGGGCAAAATTCACAAAGGGGACATTCACAGCAGTCACAATAGGGACAACAACCGTAAATAGGTGCATAAAATAAGCACCAGCATAGCACTATCACGACACAATATAAGATCCCATAAATTATAATAGTACTATTTTTTACCATGCTTTTCCTTCCTCGATAGTGATATGTAATCAACCTATTTTTTTTTTGTATTTAGTCTCTTGTAAACGATTTAAATAATTATTGATCATCATTAGAATTCGAGCCAGCAGAATGATAATACTATATTACATGAAAGATTCCAGTTTTCTACTGTCTGAGGCTAGTGTTGGATTGAAAATCATATTCTTAGGAATTTCTCCTCTGTTTTGGAGAGGAAATTAGCTTCGCTTAATTTTTTTTTAATAAATTACTATTTATGAATCATTTTATTTAGTTTTGAAATGTTTATCGACAAGGTTGGTCGCCTGGTTGAATTGACCCACATCGCCGGTGTAGTCGGAGAGGGCAGAGTGATAGGTGGTTTCAAAATCGAGGAGGAAATTTTTCAGGGTTTGAGTTAAGAGAGCCGTAATTTCCCCTCGGGTGATCAAGGCGCACCGAATGAACTTTCCATCATAAAAATGAATTTTGAAGTGTTTATAGGCTAATTTCTCCATCTCCATCTGTTCTCGGGAAAGTTCACTCCCAAAACTTTGGATTGACGATAGAAAGCCACCAATTAAACCTTCATTCCAGGCGATTTCGATGAAATTCTTTTTAAAAATTGTTAACCCAGAATCCTCTCGCTTTTCTAGCGCGAATAATGCATCTCCAATTTCCATCAAATTTTCGGCTATACTCGGAATATCCCCTCTCTTCTTTTCAATTTCAAGACTTGCATAATAAAATTCGAGTGTTTTTTTCCACTCCCCTTTACTACTATACGCTGTACCGATATTCATAAGCGATTTAGAAATAACATGCTCTATCTTTTCTTGCGTACCTAGTTCCAAAGCTTTTTTCCAACATTCTATGGCTTGATCATATTCTGTCCTTTGAAAATGTTGAGTTCCTTCCTTAAACCATTTCATATACGCCAAAACAACCACTTTACTTTTTGAAATAAATCTAGAGAAATATTTTCATAAAAGGAGATAGTTCCCTTTTTAAAAGAATTTTTTCATAATAATATACGATGATTAGGCAATACTACGATACTGGCTTAAAGCGGATATTCTTTACCTTCAATGCTCCATTTGAATATTCCACTCTTTCAAGGATTACAAGCGAAATAGAAAAAAATTCGATATTAAATCCGATCATATGGCTTGATAAATTGAGGGGTATTCCCTTCAACTCAATTTTTGAGTTTATTGCGATGATTTTCAATTCAGATTTATTTCCGATAATCTATCTCAGTTTGGCCATTCAAGAACTGGATGCTTTTTTAGAGATTTTTCATAAGCAGGAAAACACGTGGGTTATTATTCCTGTTATAAAATTATACGAAAACGAAGATTTTCTAACATTTAAAAAGCAATATCATAAAATTTTCACCAATCAAATATACCATTATGAAATTGGAGTTAATTCTGATATCCTTAATCAGATCGGTATGATTTCAGAAATCATTCCTTCCAATGAAATCAATTATTTCCAAGCTTTTCTAACCTTCCTTGAAAAAATAGCGGATTTGAAAAATTTTCTTCGAAAAATTCGCAAATTGAACTTTCCCATCCAGTTAAAAAATACCATTCAATATTCGCCCCTCCTTTTGAATGTTAAACCTATAAGCTGTCCCGCAATAAGAGAAGAAATTGGAATAGATGCGTTAGGAAATATATATCCCTGTCGAAATGGCTATTTCGCGAAAACTGTAATTGGTAATCTAAAAAATATGTCGTTGCAATTACTTGTAAGTAAGATAGAGAAGAATAACTTATGTATTAATTGTGAAAAGAATGAACATTGTAGTCATTGTTTTATAACATATCCTTATTCGCAATCTGAATTCTGTAAATTAATGAGAGAGGAATAAAAAATGATCCTGCTGGTTTCCGTGCCATCTGTAATAAACTCGGTAATCACTCGCGTATTAGATCCCCCTTTAGGGCTAGGATTCATTGGGGCTTTTTTAAAACAACACGGATATCCTATAAAACTACTTGACTTCGCCTCAAACCCCATGTCATTGAGTAAAATTTCGCAAGCAGTATTGGAATTCAAGCCAACATTGGTTGGATTTACCTGTTATAATTCTAATTATTATTTAATCAAGAAAATCGCTACTCAACTCAAAGCGCAAATTCCATTTCTAAAAATCATGATTGGAGGTCCAACGCCGACCTTTTCAGCACAAGAAATATTTGAGGATACAAAAGTATTTGATTTCATAGTACGTGGAGAGGGAGAAAGGACAGTCCTTGACCTTGTCAAAGTTATCGAATCACAATCAGTTGATTATCAGAATATCGAAGGGATTTCATATCTAAAAGGAGATCAAGTAATCCATACTCCCAACCGAAAATTAGAAATGGATCTGGACCAATTCCCTTCGCCTTATCTTGAAAATATCTTTGAAATGGATCTATATAGCAGAGGTTCAATATTAGCCGGACGTGGTTGTAATCAAAGATGTATGTTCTGCAACTGTGGTATTATGTTTGGGCATACTATCAGACTTCATTCCATTCAACGGATTTTAAGTGAAATTGATAAGTTAGTAAACGAATACAAAATCACCGAAGTTCATTTCCATGATGATGCCTTTTCTACCAATATTTCCTTTGCCAAAAAGGTTCTCCAGGAGATTATTTCTCGGGATTATAAATTGAAATTGTGGATGGAAACCCGAATTGACCGGATTGACGAAGAACTTTTAGAGTTAATGGTTAGAGCAAATGTGAAGCAAATGAATTTTGGCTTAGAAAGCGGTGACCCCGATATATTAAAATTCATTCGAAAGGTACGATACAGCGGGCCTGGCTCTGAGCCCGAAAATAAGTTTCTAAACGCGTTTAAAACCCTTTTTGCCTCTCCTTGGAGAAATAAAATTAACTTTACTTATAGTTTTATAATTGGGCATCCCAACGAAACCTATCAAAATGCATTAAATACCCTTAAATTAGTTAAATTACTCGGCCAAAGAAATGCCGTGCCTAATGTTTTAGCTCTTGCTCAAGGAACCGAGATTTGGGATCGAAAAAATGAGTTCGGCATTAAATATGAACGCCATAAGAAAATGTTGTTTCCTTATAAAATCCTACAATTTTCAAAAATGTCTCGAGAAGAGATACTTAACATTGAAAGTCAAATTCCAAATAATCTACTTGCATATTCCTATACCCACTTGATACCTAAGATGCTTACTGCGCAATTGCTAGGTATTTCTTCATACGAAGAATTAGGGCAAATTTCCAGAAAATCATTCGAATATCCTCAAGAAGTCATGGTAAAACTGTTTGAAAACTACCTTAAATATGGTGATAACTAATCCTCATTCCGAAAATAATTAAAGGTCCGTTCTTTTACAATTAATCTTTTACCAAATATTAAATTAGAAAAAAATATTAATTATATCAAACCAAATTAATCGATGGAGCGGTTTATTTTGGGACTGAATATCCAAGAAATTATAGAAAAATTCAAAGGTTATTATCATTTAAAAGAATCTCCTATTGCCTTCTTTTATACGGATGATGCGCCTGAAGAAGTTTTTAATCCCCATCCTAAAAGCAATAATATTTTCCCGTGTATTATTCAGTTTTTGAATGGAGTTCGACGTGGACACACCCTTGTGTTAGGAAGAAAAAGTTCTCATTTATGTCCGGGGGGGCTAGCTTATCTAGGTTTTAAAAAAATGCCGACGGGAATCGAATATTTCCTTTCCACGGGGATGCCGAACTCAAAACCAGGGGATACCCTATTGGCAGGAGAACGATTTAAAAAAACCCCTGAAATTGCCAAAACCTTTTACGGAAATATGCCCTTTAAAAAACACCCTGCCGAGTATGCTGTTTTTATGCCTTTAGAAAAGGTTAATTCAGAGAAATACAAACCCGATCTTATAATTTTTTTCGTAAATATGGACCAACTGGGCGGATTAGTTCAACTTTTCAACTATGATACCGTTGATGGCATCAAAGTGGGCTTATCTTCGGCCTGTGGGAGCGTCATTACCGAACCGCTAGCAGAAATTGGTCGCCAACCGGTTCCTAGAGCGGTCATCGGATTATTAAGCGATATGTTCTCCAGGAATCATGTTGAACCCGAAATCGCCAGCTTTACGGTTACGTATGACCGATTGATTCAGATTTATCCGCAAATGGATGAAAGTTTTTTACATTTGGAGTCATGGCAGCGAATCTTAAGGCGAATCAAATGTTAGAACGAATCTAAACACTTAATTAGTGACAGGATAGTATTAAACGCCTATTTTTTCTTATGCGATGAAACATAAACAAGCATAAAAATTAATGCGAATAACATAAAAAATTCTAAGATGATGTTCTATAAAATAAAATTCTGTAGGTTTGTTTATGTCAATCGAACAATTAGCCATCCCAATTTTAATTAAGGATTTTACCACTATATATGACGCCGCTATAGAAGAGGAACTCAAAAATCATATCAATTTCCGCAAATTACGCTTTAATCTAGCTGTCGCTCTAATGGATCTTTATAATAAAATTGGAAAAGTACCTTATAACCGAGAATTAAGGTTAAAACACGCATAAGACATTTATAACACAAATTCGTTTACTTATTTTGTGAATAGTAACTTCGATTCTACTTCCGGTGAGGAACTTCTCACTCAGCTTGAAAAGGAACTGGATCAGGCATGGGAAGAATTAAAACAGCTCAAAGAAGCCGTGAAACAAGGACAGATAGGTGTTGAACCGTTTAAACAATCCAAATTAGAGATTGAAGCACGAATTGACGATTTATCAAAGCGAATTTATTACATCAATAAGGCAATCCGGAAAATTCCAGATAAAGAAGAGTGGATAACGCAAGAAGCCAATTTATTGATGAATGAATACCAAGTAGACATCATTAATAACGAAATTGCCCATCTAAGAATATATCTGACCATTTCAGTACATGAGACTTGGGTCATTGAAGTCAATTTTAGTGATCCGAAAGTTCCGTTATTTAAAATACCGGCAGATTTACCTCAATTGATTGGAAATCCCTATGAAACCATTAAATCACTTAGAGAATGGCGAGGAAAACCTGAGGAACATTTAATAAATATTATCCGTGAAATTGAACAAACATTATTGAATTTGGAATTAACAAAATCCTTACCGGAGTTGGAATTAGAACGAGGACGCGTCATGGCGCAAGCCAAGAAAATGGAAGATGAAAAATCGTATCAACGGGCTACATACTTTTACAATTATGCCGCAGATATCTCCGAACGAATAGGTAATCAGGCAATTGCTATGGTCTGTCGAATGAAAGCTAAAAAATTAACAGAAGAGATGGAACGGGAAAAATCTTAATTTGTCGATAAACTGTTCATAAATAGGCATTCTTTTTTATCAATTGCCATATTACGAGTGGGTTTTTCTGTTAAATGAATATTCATCCCTTTAATTAGAACTGCAGGGATTTGCTCTTTCGCTTCTCCCATTATCAGTTCAGCTGCACTGACCAGATCATCTGCAACAGCCCGAAACGTGATCTGCAGTTTTCGTCCAAAGAGATCCTCCCGTCCCCGGTAATCCTCCACAGGATCCATTCCGGCAACTGCGAGTGCCACTCCTATTGTGCCTCTTCGTAACGGTTGTACGCGGCTATCACCCAGAATTACGGCAATTTTTTTGTTGAACTTTCTTTCTAAGAATTCTTTTATCCCTTGTGCGGATTTCCAAGGATCTTTAGGGAATAAAACGATATAACCAAAAGGAACATTCGATAAATCTATTCCGGCATTAGCAATTAGGGTATCATGCTTAATTGTCAAAAGAACTCCCTTCACCCCTCCGAACACTTCATCTGCCTCTTGAAGGACTGCTTCCACAACGCGTGGATCCATTTGGTATTTTGCTGCTAGTTCCTTTGCCTTATCGGAGGCAACGATTGTTTCTAATTTTATGACACGTCCTTCTGCAGTACCTACTATTTTGTCTGCAATGACCATTACATCTCTATTATCAATATGAACTTTTAAATCCCGAATAACTTTGTAAAGAATCGCTGCAACCGAATCTCCCGGTTGGATAATCGGTGTCTTTAACGGAATCATAGTTATTTGCTTCATACCAAATCCCTAATTTTCAAAATTTTTAAAAAAATAAGCCACTTTCATTCTTTAAAATTTATTTTTCTATTAAGTAATCACATTTCTTTACGAAAGGCTTCCGCTATTCTGATGATATCCAAAGTTGAGCCAACATCATGGGTTCTAATAAGATGAGCTCCTTTGTATACGGCAATGGCTGTTGCTGCTAGACTTCCAACTAATCGATCGGCCGGCTCTGGTTTCTGGAGAAGATCCCCTATGAACGATTTTCTCGAAATTCCAACTAAGATGGGCTTCTCTAATTTTCGTAATTGGTCTAATTGATTAATAATCTGTAAATTATGTTGCGCCCGTTTGGTAGGAACCCATCTACCTATCCCGGGATCAATAATTATTGTCTTCGGATTCACTCCATAATTAACCGCATAAGTGATAGACTGATTTAAGGCGATTAAAATGTCATTTATTGTAAGTCGATCGCCAGGAAATTTATCAGTTGCCATGATTATTAGCGGACAATTAAATTCCTTTATTGTCTCTACCAACTTAGGGTCAGAACGTAACCCACTCACATCATTTATAATTTGGCATCCCACTTTTAATGATTCTTCGGCTACTTCGGCATATTGTGTATCCACCGAGATGGGAATAGAGAGCTCATCTAACAGATCTTTCAGGATGGGAATCACTCGCTCTTTCTCAGTATTAATTGAAATCTGCTGAACCCCAGGCGCAGTCGACCTTCCCCCTATATCGAGGATATCACACCCTTGAGTTACCATCTCTTTGGCTTTGTTAACGATCTCCGTCGATTTTAAAAAAACGGACCCTTTGTAAAATGATTCCGGACTTAAGTTGATAATCCCCATAATACGGACTGGATGGGCATCTCCGACCTGCATTCCGGCAATCTCTACATTAATTTGCATACCGATTACTCAATTTTTTATTAATTATAAGTTTTAAATTACTTAAATGGTAAAAGAATAGATTAAAAGATTATTAAGCTGCGTTCTTTTATTTTTTTTTCGGAATAAGAGAATCTCTAAAACGGTAAGTTTATTATTTTACCTTTCATTAATAATGAAACTAAGGAGCCTAATAGGAAGAGTTTATTTTAAAAATGAAATTCAATGTCAATCAAATTCAATTAGAATCAGAAAAACTGCAATATATAAAGGATTATCTTATTAAGACATTAAGGCCACAAAAGATTATTATTTTCGGGTCGCGAGCTGAATTTAAGTCGCGAGAGAAAAGTGATGTCGATCTCCTGATTATTTTAGATGGTCCAATTGACCGCAAATTGCAGTTTAGTATAAGTTCGCAACTTACAAAAAAGATTGGCTTAATCGTTCAATTAATTTTTATGAATAAGCAAATTTATGAAGAAACAAAAGAGATTATCGGTGGAATCGCAAATCCTGCTACAAAATATGGAGTTTTAATTTATGAGAACTCGTGAACAGGTCATCTGGGACTTTGTTCAGGATTGGCTTAATAAAGCATTTCAAGAAAACTGTAAAAAAAACTCTACGCGATATGCAGAAAGTGAAAGAAATTAGAATAAATATTTTGAAAGAATACCTATCCAAAGGACGTCCTTAAAGGAAATCGAAAACGGTCTTTTTAAAGGTTTGAAAAAAAAGACCTTTATTGGTCCTTAGGTCCTAAATGTCCGAGTCGCGTTTGTGCAATTACGCACGTTAATCCTACGGATTCTAACATTCTTTTGACTTCTTTTATTTCTTCAACGGATGGCAATGTCAATTCTGACCAAAAACTTCTAAATACAGGGCGATAATCTAAGATACAAACTTGAATGGCGGGATTTATTTTACAGAGGCGCTCCGCCCAGCTTGATAATTCTTCCACTCGTCTCTGACTATCAGGATAAAATACCTGATTGTAGGGGAGTCCAACACCCATGAAAACCTTCTCTGGATAATAATGATCCGCGACATATTTGACGCAATTCCACGCCGTTTCCAAATATTTCTTTGCTAATTCCACATCCTTTACGCCTGTAATTTTCTGAAAAGTCTCTAGGGTGACAGCTTTAAGGTCGGGTCCAACGTCTGTCATCCCTGCGGCTACGAGGTCATCAATATAGTCCGGCGTGAGGATGCTGGCATTGGTATCTAAATGAATGCGTGCTTTTTCATCAGGATTCAAT
>CAYGYC010000181.1:0-2119 GCA_964353755.1 uncultured archaeon
CGCCACGTCAATCAACGTATCACTCTGCCCTAACTGTAGCAGCGCAGCGCCTACATAATGTTCTAGCGCTTTCTCCGTAAACACTTCCCCGTAGCTATCGACATAATATGAGGGGAACTGAACTCTCTCGAGCCACTCGCTAAAATCGTGCACATTTATCTCGTACGGGATAACGGTGAGCCCCAACGATTCGAAATCTCTACAAATCTTGAGGTGATTTGCTGCTGGCAATTTACTCTGCTTTAGAGCATTACGATCGAGGTAGTAGGCCCGGTTTTGGAAGGCGACCCGAAATAGATTGATGCGGTTTCTAATTATCCGCACACCGCTTTTGATTATCCGCACACCGCTTATAGCCATCTCATATCCCCACCCGCGTCATGATTGAACGTAAAGCCCAGTAAACTTTGCTCTTTTTGGTGATTTATTGCCCTTCGACGTCGTTGGCGTTGAGCTTGTTAGCCATCTTCTGCCACATTTCAATGCGGTCGTCTATCTGCTCTTGCACTTGCACATGATAGCCTCGGCTTTGAAGTTCAGCGATAAAATTAGCAACGCGTTCATCTACCACATCTTTGTTTGTATCCAGATATATGGATTCCTCAACTGCTCGCTTTTCGAGGCGGACCCAGTTATTCGGGTACTTGTGCTCTAAAACCATGCGGCTGCTCGCCAATCTACGCCCTGGGCGGCCCTGGTGATTACCTCAACATTTGAAACGACGGCCTCGGCCCTATGCATGGCCTCTAGACTCTACATATTCTTCGGACTTCTGGAGCTCGCCTTTCTTCAACTGTCGCATTGTATTCCTTTATTTACATCTGCTATACTGGATGTCGCTGCCAAGGCACCGCTTATTTAGCCGATCAAAAAAACGTTAATAGTCAGCAAAGATTTGAACTATCCCAGTATATTGCGAGATAGCCCTTTTGTTTTAGAAAAGACACTTAATGAAAGGTACTCAGGAGTTTGTTCGTATAGCTAAGTAGAGAATAAATGTCCACCAGAGATGTATCGACCGGCATCCCCCGTGCGCCAAGACGATAGTCGAAAAAGTTGTGATCGAATAGTAGCTATATAAAAATGTAGCGCAAGACAGATTTGGCTAATTGAGCAAATATGAACGGATATCTAGTTAGCGTTATCATACCCACCTTCAACAGAGCATTCAGCTTACACAAATGCATAAACAGCGTCTTAAATCAATCACACGAGAACCTTGAAGTAATAATCGTGGACGATGGGTCAACGGATAATTCGTACGAAGTCATACGGCAATACCTAAAAAACTCACGAGTAAGGTACATAAAACACGAAACTAACAAAGGCGCCCAAGCTGCTCGAAATACAGGAATCAAAAGCGCGGCCGGAAATTACATTGCTTTTCTGGACTCAGATGATGAGTGGTTACCGAAAAAAATTGAAATCCAGCTCGACAAGGCACGTGAGTCGAAGCGCCTGTGTGTGATTCACAGCGATACCTTAGTTGCGCACGAAGGGACGGATGAAACTAAACGCTTAAATGTGCCACAGCTAGATGGGTGCGTGCATAAGGAATTGTTAAGGGGTCCTGGACCGCTTCTGCAGTGCATTCTCGCTCCTAGGTCCTGCTTTGGACGAATCGGATACTTAGACGAAAACGTGCCGTCTTGGCAAGAGTGGGACACATCGATCGCGCTATCCAAACACTACGAATTTATTTACTGCGATGTTCCCCTTACAATATATTCTTTACACGCCCACGATACTATTTCAAAAGACAAAAAGCGCACAGCTGACGGATGGCGCTATATAGTCAACAAATACAAGAGCGATATAATTACACAACTGGGCCTTAACGCCCTTGCGATGCACTACTTGACGCTATATGTGCTCTACGAGAAAGCTGATGAAAAGAGAACCGCACTAATTTTCCTGATTAAGAGCTGCTTCGCAAGTCCCAGTCAAGATAACGTGAGCATCTTACTCAACTTGTTTTTGGGAAAAAAAATGGCATCGACAGCTGCTAGAGTCTACAGACTTTGCAGACGAAAGGCTTAGTGCAGGATGCATTGAAATCGAGATCATCCCCTTAACGGCGCAGCAAGCCTTCTAGATACCTAACAGCCCCCAAATGAAG
>CAYGYC010000181.1:2129-8983 GCA_964353755.1 uncultured archaeon
GCTCACGCCCGTTTCTCAAACAAGTAAACGTCATAGCCATAGTAGCTCTTGACGTTAATCTTTCCGTATGATTCATTGAGGAGGCTAAGTGTGAAATTCTCCTGAGCTTTTTCGACTGGAGAGCTAGCAACGTAAAGCCAAACTCTGTCGTGACCTGTCACTTCAGACTGGAGTTCTTTTTCTAAGGTTTCACGGCTTTTTTCCGAGGGAGTTACCCACGAGTGGATTTGTTTGATGGCGATATCTGTTCTTTTGTTGTAGTAGTCAAAAGTGAAAGGCTGCCACGCGGGAAATGCCAAAACAAGATCTCCACCCTTGAAATTATCATCAATGAACTGTGTTGCCTCCCGCGCTTGTGGCTTAGTTATGGAGCCGTAATACACTTGCAAGTTCGCCACCAATAAAACGACGATGACGCCAATAACTGCGAACTTGATGGGCCTGTAGTTGATATTGCCAATTCCCTTAGCTACGAGTAAATACAACGAGGCTGAAGCTGCGATCGTGTATTTCGCGACGTAGATGGGGGCGGAAAAGCGAGAGATAACGAACGGTATCAGGTTGATGCTCAGCAACCAAACCGCGAGAAAGTACACTTGAGGCAAAACTTGAATCCTCACTTCCCACGAATAGCTTTTAAGAGCTTTAAATGGTAATTTCCAATCCATCGAACCGCGCACTTTTTGGTACGCGAATAATGAAAGCACCGAACAGCTTAGGAAGAGCACCAGCAACGCGCCTGTGCCACAATACTTAAGAAATGTATCAACAATTGTGGCTGCTGTAGGGGGGGTTAGCGAGGATATCGTCGCTTCACGCTTCGGGATTTGCCTAATCAAAACGACCATCCACGGGGTGAAAAGCGCAAAAACGATTACTTGTAACTCTACCCACCGTCTACGCAGATGTGCGCGGTTTTTTGACTTCAACAAGAGAGTTAGTAGGTAGACATTCTGGGCAATGAGGACAAATAAGCTATATGTGTGAGTGTACACCAGAAGCGTGGTAGAGAGCACATAGCCAGCTGACGAAGCAAGTGTACTCTGCCGCAAGACGCGTAGGAAGAAGTACATAGAGAAAAGTGCTAAGAGGACCATTAAGCTATACATCCGCGTCTCTTGAGAGTACCATATGTTAAACGATGATAGCGCGAGAATAAGCGCTCCAACGAGCCCTACCTCCTCGTCAAAGAGCTCTACGCCTACAGCGTAGATCATAGGTACCGCTAGAACCCCGAAGAGAGCCGATAGAAGCCTGACAGCAGACTCTGAAGTGCCAAAAACCATCATCCAGTAGTGCAGAATGAAATAGTAGAGGGGCGGGTGCACATCCGCTCTCGTAACTTGAACCATTTGAGTTACGCTCATCGTGGAAGCCCAAACGGACCAGCCTTCATCGACCCACAGGCTTTCCGTGCCCAACTGATAGACCCTGAAAAACAAGCCGAGAAGTGTAATAAGCAACAATGCGAGGCCGTACTTTGTTATCCTTTTGCCAGCAATTTGCACGCACTGCGATAATCGGGTTGCTACTTATTGATTTCGATCACGCTACGTCGTGTGCGTCAGCAGCCCGATATGGTCGTTTTTTGGCGGCGCATACACGTAATTCCGTTTGACGTCATTACCGTTCTCAAAGAAGAGCATCACTCAAAGCTTAAGGAGGTCTGCGAACGCCGGATCTCGCAGGCGAGGTTATTCGGGGCGTGGGTAGTCGAAGGTTTAAATAGTGGCAAGAGTCTTGGCTTGACGCCCTGGCGTGGCGCGCGCTGTGAATGAGGGAATTTTACGTGTCCACATTGCGATTTAATCTCGCTTTTTCGCCGCTAAGTTCTATGTTTAACGCGATGACCCAGAGCAGCATTAAGCCCGCAAGGAGCGTGAACGCCCACTGGAATCGTTGGGCAGTAATCATCAATATAGGTATGTGATAACTGCTAAAACCACCCGCCACTGGAGGCCAAAACATCATGTAGAAGAGGTACGTGATGAAAATAGAGATGCCGAAGAGGGGCCCGCTATTGCTCCGAAAACTATCAAGGACTAAGAGCGCACCCGGTATGATGAATATCCACCACTGGGGGTGCGTGTTCACAGCTATGAAGAACCAAACGACGATAGCAAAGTTATCGAGGGCAAAATACCTAAGGTCCTGCCAGCTAAGAGCATCCCTAGTTTTCTATTATTCCGGTATTTCGAGCGCGGGCGATGCGTCTCACTAGAATGAAATGACAGACTTTACGTTTTGGATGCACATTGAAAGTCTTGCTCCCGCGTTGACCAACCTGGCATCTCATCGGGATGGCCTAAGTTACATGCGGGGTTTGTCGAACCTGCGCAATCAATCGAATGCAGCGCTGACGAATCTTTAAGAAGCGCGCCCATAAGCATTTCCTACCGGAAGTTAAGATGAACCTGCAAACAAGAACCATACGCGGCATCGGCTGGTCTGCGACTTTTCAAGTAGTCCGACTGCTGATGCAAGTACTTATTTCCGCAATTCTGGCACGATTGCTTACACCTGGTGACTTTGGACTGATCGCTATGGTGACTGTGTTTTCAAGTTTTGTCGCCATATTTGCAGGTTTTGGGTTAACATCTGCTATCATACAAAAAAAAGAGGTCAGTGATGAAGAGTTATCTTCGACTTTTTGGATAAACGTAGGCCTAGGCGCGTTGCTAACGATAGTGCTTGCAGCTTCTGCACCGTTAATAGCGGCTTTCTATTCTGAACCAAGACTAACCCCCCTCATCGTGTTCATGTCCACAGTCTTTGTCATCAGCTCGTTTGGTACCTTACAATCTGCTCTGCTCACAAAAAGCATGAATTTCAAGGCCCTCGCTCTCATCGGAACCTGCGCAGTCGGAATCTCTGGCTTTCTGTCAATCTACTTAGCTTTTTCAGGATATGGTGTGTGGAGTTTGGCGTGGAATACAGTACTTGCTGCTTTTTTGGCGGTCGTTTTCACGTGGATGTACTCTCGATGGATCCCTCATTTTTCGCTTAGGCTGGTAGGAGTGAAAAAGCTATGGGGGTTTGGAGCGAATCTTACCGGATTTAGTTTCGTGAACTATTTCGCCCGAAATATGGACAACCTGCTCATTGGACGGTTTCTTGGGGCAGCTCCGCTGGGCTTCTACAACCTCGCTTATAATCTGCTTCTTTTTCCGCTGACCAACATCTCCGACGTCATCGGAAATGTAATGTTTCCTGCGCTATCGATCATCCAACACGACAAACAAAGGGTGCGCGACGCATATATCACCGCAAATAGATACATTGCAGCCTTGTCTTTTCCACTGATGACCTTGATACTCATCGTCGCCCCTCAGCTAATCAGAGTTGTTTATGGCCCCAAGTGGACAAGCGCGATTGTGCTCGTCCAGATCCTCTCAATCACATCAATCGCACAGTCGATCGGAATAAATTTAGGTTGGATATTCCTATCGCAGGGCAGAACTGACGTCTTATTCAAATTAGCCATAATCACAAGCAGTCTGGCCGCAATATCGTTTGCAGTCGGGCTTCGATGGGGCGTTGAAGGGGTTGCGATCGCTTACACAATAGAGCAATACTTGCAGGCCGGCCCAGTTTATGCGATCGCGTTTCGTTTGATAGACCTAAAGATGCGACACTTCTTCGCGCGATTACGATCAATTATAATAGCGACGCTCATAGTGGGAATGACAGCTTTTGTCATTCGGATCTCTCTTGAGAAACTAGGCGTCACCCACGACCTAACTATACTCACCATAGTTACCTTTGCCAGCTTGCTCTGCTACCTGCTTCTCATTTTCTTTTTGGATAGGGAGCTCATTAGCGGAACCGTGAGCCTACTAGGTCAGTTGCGGTCAGCCTAGCGTCCGCAGAAAAAACTGGCGCAGCTACGGTGAAAATATCAAGCTCTTATAAATAACGAATTCGCGCCTTTAGACTCCCGTTTCCCCGTTGCCGAGCACTTCCGAGAGTGCTTCTTTAGGAGGTTTACCGTCGCTGGGCGTCGCGATGCAAAGATTTGGCAGAGCATTTGCTTTAGGCTCACGCTGACTGATTTTTATTGGCGTTTTTATCGTTAGCGCAAAACGATTATACGCACTTCACCTTTTTCCCTTTGCTACGGCTGTAGCCAACTAATTTATAGTCGTTTCACAGAAAGCAACAGAACGTGCTAAGTGAAACTGATGCAATAAGTAAGATTACGGCTAAAATACTGAGTGCATTTGCGGCGCGAAAACGCGTCTAATCATAACGGGACAATTCGAATGACTGCTACTGAGCCTTTCTTTTGCAAAGCAAAAGTACAGGTCTCTTTCAGCGTGATTTCAAGGAAAGTGATCTCGTGAGGGCACTAGATGCCATAGATGAGTCCCCTATCTTTACTGGTGAAAGAGTAATTGAAGGCGCGACTCCTCGACGTATTTGGCAGGATCACGTAGCGCGATACCAATTTGCGAGCTATTATGCTCGCGGAAAAGTTTTGGACATTGCTTGTGGAACTGGATACGGATGTAAAATACTGCTTGACAGCGTGGCGACGCGAATCACAGGGATCGACCTATCGCAAGAAGCTATTTGCGTAGCTTTGAAACGGTACAAGAACGATAGGATCGCATTCATGGTCGGGGATATCTTAGACATTAGGTTGCCGACTGGATCTCAAGACGTGATCACTTGCTTTGAAACCATCGAGCACGTAACAGCGCAAGAGAAAGCAGTCAACGAACTTCGTAGGGTATTGAATCCGAACGGGACACTGCTTATTTCAAGTCCGAATCGCAAGTTAACGTCACCAGGGAAATCAGCTTCCGATGCTCCAGACAACCCCTTTCACGTTAATGAATTTTCGACGAAAGGATTTGTCGCGTTCTTGAGTAACCATTTTGCCACAGTGACAGTTTTTGGGCAGCGAGGATTCAACAAGCTTCGTTTTCTTCCTGCTTTGCTACCTTTTACAAACTACATTTACGACACTGCTTACGAAGAAAAAGGATCGTCAAGTTTGGAGCGTGTTTCACCTTTCAAGGAATACCGTTATATTACGGCTTTGTGTGGGAGACCGAGACTAAGATGAAAATCGCTATTCTTTCGCCCGATTTGTCCCACAACTGTCTTGGCAGAGCATACTTGTTAGCTAAGATTTTACAGAGGAGATATGAAGTTGAAGTAGTCGGACCTCTCTTTGGCAACGAGATTTGGCAACCCGTCGTCGCTGACTCAAGTATCACTTATAAATGGGTCAAGCTAGACCAGCAACCCCCCTGGGAACCAAAAGAGCTGATGACGAGCTTGAAGCCTTACTCGCAATTGAACGACCTTGCCAAAAGGATTGACGCTGATGCACTATACGCTAGCAAACCTCTTTTTACTAGCTTTGGTCTTGGGTTGCTGAATAAGCTTCGAGAACACATACCTTTGGTCTTAGATATTGATGACTGGCAAGTGGGATTGGTCAGGCGTTACGGCGTAAAAGACTCTGCTACTGGACAAGATTCGTCAAAACCCAGACGAGCTCCTGACCCAACAAGGCGCTTGAAGCTTTTCCTGTTTTCCTTATTACGGGTCTACGAACACAACTCGCCTTTAAACGCTCGATTAGGTGAGAAGTTGACACGGTTTGCGAACAGAATTACGGTTTCTAATACTTTTTTACAAGAAAAATTTGGCGGAGAGATCGTTTACCATGGGCGAGACACGCACGCTTTTGATCCGAGCAGCTTTAACCGAGAAGTTCTCAGGACGAAGTACAACATAAACAAGGATGACCAAGTTGTTATGTTTCTTGGCTCCCCGATGCAGCACAAAGGCATCATGGATTTAGTTCAAGCAGTGGCTCTGATCAAAGATCCTGCCCTTAAATTGTTTTTGGTGGGGGTGAACGACAATAATCCATACTCTATTAGTGTAGCTCGTGCCGCGAAACAAGCGCTTCACGAAAGGTTTGAGAGTCTGGAAGAGATCCCATTTGCACGAGTTCCCGAGCTTTTAACCGTTGCAGATGTGGTGGCAATACCTCAAAAACGAGACTTTGCATCGATCGGGCAACTGCCCGCAAAAGTATTCGACGCAATGGCCATGGCAAAGCCAATTGTTGCAACACGTGTGAATGACTTGCCACTCGTGCTCGACGGCTGCGGATTGGTAGTTGCGCCGGGAAACCCAGCTCAGCTGGCATCAGCGATTGCTTCCATTCTGTCAAACCCAGAGAAAGCGCACGAGATGGGGCAATTAGCGAGAGAACGATGTGTCGAAAAATATAGCTGGGATGCTCTTGAAAGAGTATTGGCTGATGTCTTTAAGAGCATCGTTTTTTGACGCCTATAGCTTATTCAAACCGAACATCGGCTGAACATCTCTATTTAATGTGCAAGGAAAATGCCCTCATTGTCACTTTTTTCTTGCTTAACGGCCATATTCCAATCTTTTCCCATCTGTTCTCCGTCAAGTAGCACAACGTATGCATCACCAGAAGCGCATAGCCTGTCTTTGCGAGCATAAATTCCAGCTCCTTAGGAAAAAAGAACCGCATTTTGTGCGTCTCATCGAAGCAATCGAGAACTGTGTCGCCCTCAATATGCAGCATTTATAAGTTCAGCACGTGTCAGTCCTCGCTGTAGCTGTTATATAGAAGCAGATGGACAGGACAACTAGCACTGAGCTTCGAAGCTTCCAATACCTTTTCGTCCAGCTTATGCCGGAAAAACCGATCGTTGACAAAATCAAAGAAAAGATCTATAAAGATTTCGTGCTCGCATTCAGGCAAAGAGACCGGAGGCAATATACGAATGCAGTCTCACGGCGCAAAATCGCAAATCAATATCTCAAACTATATTTCGATGCTCAGGAGTTTGATGAGA
>CAYGYC010000182.1:0-8947 GCA_964353755.1 uncultured archaeon
AAGAGGAAGGGCACAAGATAATAAAGGCTTAGAAGGATTGTAGATCTTTTGGTATAATAACAAAGAATTAGGAACTATACTTCTCTCGAAATAAACTTGAATGGATGAATTTAACTGGGAAACATATTGGCTTAACTTTGTATATAAAGAAATCCAGTCATGATTGGGTAGTTGCATATCTAAACGATTTTTTCCACGGCCTAAAGGCGAGAAATAAATCACAAAGAAGGTTCGAACTCCCAGATCCACCAGTGATTCCAACCAAGGAAAATAAGATTGCATATTCAACTTAGTGACGCACGTAACTACACCTATATTCAGTTGCATTTCTAGACCTTGCTGCAAACCGGAAAAAGCGGTTTGATAACTTCCCCTTCTTCCACAGAACGTATCATGAAACTCCTTAGGTCCATGGAGCGTAATTCCAATGAACGGATTGAACTTTTCCAACCATTTCAGGTGTGGAGCAATTCGCGTTCCATTGGTTGCTATGCTCAGGGTAAAATCAAGATCATGGGCATAACGACAAATCTCCTCCAAATCATCCTTGAGAAAGGGCTCTCCACCAAATATATGCAGATTTTGTGCGCCTAATCCGGAGGATTCCGTAAGAAGGTCGAGAATTTGTTGTGTTGATAATTCTTCCATTGATGAAGTGGGATTAACATAGCAGTGCGGACATTGTTGATTGCATTTATCAGTAATACAGAGATCGAGGCTATACATTTTACTTCCAAATCTTTATTTTATTACTAAAGGCGTTAATTATTTAATGGGAATCCAATAATTTTTACTTTACTACTTAGGTAAAGAATTAATTTAAATTGTAAGATGTAATCATTAAAAAATTATAGACAGGATGAAAGCGCCTATGTCATTTTTACGGGAGTTTAGCATTGGCATCAATTTCGTTGAAATTGCCATCGAGTTTGCGATAATGTTGTATATCTTTCAGGATTCTAGAAAAAGTCGGCTTGCAGCATCACAATTTGCGATTCTTGGATTTTTCACTTTAGCGTTAATGCGGATATTTTACATTATTTTCGATTACTATGATACCTATTTTACCAATCCTTACATCTTCCAATATATCGCCTGGGGTTTTCTATATGCCGGAATTCTGTTGATAGTGATTAGTCTATTCAAAGGGGTCTCTCGATCCATTTTTTCGGAGTTTCCTCACAAAAAAGTGTATTTCATTGGTTTTGGGAGTTATATTATTTTCATCGTAGCCGTTATTCGTCCCTTAAATAGCATTATTTTTTATATCAGTAGTGTGGGTGTCGCGGTTTTTTTATTAATTCCCTTAATTCTCCGCTTCGACAAATTACTCCATAAAGTGGGAGGTTTTATCAAGCGTTATTTCGGCTTTTCCATTATAGGCCTTCCGCTCTCGTTTCTGGGGATTGGACTTGGGGCGATCTGGAAAATTCTTCCTGAAACTGAGGGATGGATGCTCAAAATTGGGGCGCATTCCATATTCCTCCTCAGTTTGATTTTATTAGCCGTATCCCTACTAAGCCTTCCCACGTTGAACGAATTTGACTGGGAAAAAACGCTGAGTAATCTCTATATTTTAATTCCCAATGGGGCTTGTGTCTACTCCTTTAACTTCAAATATTTGCAATCGATAGCTCCTCAATCGATGGATCCTCAACTGCTGGGCAGTGGACTCACTGGGATCGTAATGATGGTCCAAGAAATGACCAAGAGTAAAAAACGGTTATGTTTTATCAAACAAGAATGTAAAAATCTCTATGTCGAATATGGTAAACAAATCACTGCCGCCTTAATTGGGGAAGAAGAATTAAAAGTGGTGTATGAAAAGATGAAAAATTTTGTCTATGAATTTGAGCGGGTCTTTCCTGAGATCTCAACGTGGTCTTATTCTCAAGAAGAATTTAAAATAACTAACATGATAGTCAGAAACATTTTCGCCATTTAATCTTTTTTAAAAAAATATTACATACTAAAAACGTCTTGCAGAAGGATTCAGTTGAAAAAGATAGAGCCTCCTAAATTAGGCATGATCGTGAGCGATCTAGAGGGAACACTAACCGAAAATACATCGTTTTGGAAGAATTTGAACCTGGAAATGGGCATGACGGAGGCAGAGGATTTATTACTGTATGAAGAATTCATGGGTCACCGAAATTATACAAAATGGATGGAAAAGATAATTTCTAGGTGGAAAGAGATCAATCAACACTCACCATCTCGCTTGCACAAAGCGACATTCAATAAATTTAATAAGAAGCATCTGATAGTTAAAGAGGGCGCTAAAAATTTCATACAACATTGCAAATTGAAATATTTTTTCTATGTCATTTCGGGTGCCCCTGTGGAATTTTGTAAGCTTGCCCAACAGAAACTCGGATTTGACGACTTTTTTTCGACCAATGAATTGATTTTTGATCAAGAAGGCCAATTGGATCGGATAAAGCCGCATCCAGATGGGTTTCATAAAGAAAAGATTATTTCTAATCTGAGTTTCCGCAGAGAACAGATTATTGCTATTGGGGATTCTGAGAACGATTTTACTATGTTGAATGCCGCTGGGTTGGGAATATTAGTAGGAAACAATATTATTTTCTCTTCGTATGAAAGAAAAACATTAAATTCGAACATTATTCGAATGCAAACTATCGATTATGAAAAATTAAAGCACATTATTGACCACTTCCTTCCCTAGATTTGTAAAAATCTCCAAGTGGGGATTTTAAATACCCTATTATCAATTCGACTTCATGCACCTGAAATCTATGCGTTTTTGGATGATGGCGTATATTTTATTAGCCCTTTTTGATGTTATAGTTACCTATATCTTCATCGGTTCAGGCCAATTTGAAATTGCGGATGAAGGAAACGCGACAATTCGCATCTTAATGGAGCAATACGGCATTTGGCAAGGATTAACTATTTATATAGTTCAGGAATTTCTGTTCTTTTTCTTATTATGGGGATCTTTTTACTATATCCTCAACTATTTAGTAAAGAATAGGTCTCAGGAGATTCAGCGTAAGATTGACATCTTTTTTTTCAATCTGGGAGTTCCCTTTATTATTATGGCAAGTGCCCTGCTCCATTTCTTTGCGGGCCTTTTCTGGATTGTGCTAGGCACCACAGAGGTCTTGGATCGATGGTTTCCCCTTAATTTCATCGTCTATATCACCATATTTTTCGGAATAGCTCAAGCCTATTACCTTTTTAAAATGAAGTCGGAGACTCCCACCCTTCCGGATCAGCCAATTATTTCTGAATAAGTGCGAGAAAATGTAATCTAAAATCCCTTTTTTTAAGCAAAATTTTAAATTAATTTTCTGTTTCATTAAAAAACAATTGCTATCCTTCTGAGGAGATCGATTAAACGTTCGAATTATGGTGGATCATTTTAACAACCATTTTAATTAGTCTACTTTCATTAATTGGGATCGCAACTATTAGTCTTAATGACAAGGTTCTACAAAAAGTAGTGATTTTATTGGTGGCATTCTCCACTGGCGGGTTGTTAGGAGGGGGTTTTCTCCATTTGCTACCAGAAGCGATAGGAGCGGTCAGCGATTTAAGTATCTATCTCTGGGTAATTGGAGGATTTATACTTTTTTTCATGATTGAAAGGGTTCTAGTTTATCATCATTGCCATAATATGGATCGTGAGCATGTCCAAGAATTTCATGCATTCAAGTGGTTAAATCTAATGGGCGATAGTGTACATAATTTTATCGACGGATTAATTCTTGCAGCTTCCTTCTTGGTTTCTATTCCTTTAGGAATTACCACCACTGTCGCCGTTGTTTTCCATGAGATTCCTCAAGAAATAGGAGATTTCGGCGTTTTAGTATACGGCGGATTTTCGAAGAAAAAGGCATTATATCTCAATTTTCTTACGGCCCTGATTGCCGTCGGGGGCGGAATTATGGGTTTCTTGATTTTTTCGACAATCCATCAGTTAATCCCGTATCTACTTGCATTTGCAGCCGGAGGATTTTTTTATATCGCTGCGTCCGATCTCATTCCTGAACTAAACAAAGAGTACGGCGGAAAAAGGACTATCCTCATTATGCTGATTTTTCTTGGGGGGATCGCCTTAATGTGGCTCTTTAAAATACTTTTCGAATAACATATTTTAATGCGTTTTAAAGGTGCCCCTTAAACCTTCCTTCGCTTTAACTCAAGCGTTTAACTCTAACGAGGTATGACTTTAGCTGTTTCGGTTTTATAAAGAGTAGCATGTTCGCAAACATACGTTCCAGCAATTCGCGATAGGCATGGCAATCATAGAGGCGGCTAGTGCGGGCAAGCAACGGGGCAATGAGAACACGGTCTTGTGGGCGCTTCGCTTGGGCATTGGTGATAAGGTATTGCACCATTTGTCCTGGGTGCAACTCCATCCCGAGGCGTTTAGCTTGCCACGCAGCAATCGCTTGCCGGGACTGGTTTTGATACTCTTCAGGGTGGCGCGAAATGCGCATCTTGATCAGCAGATCCGTGGGATCCACATCCCACTGCATGAGCCGATCAATGTACTGTTGCAGGATTTTCCGCGCTTTCGGTAAAAGGGCTTGGAATTGCTGCCAGTTATTTGCCTTTGCGAGTACGCCAAGCACCGCATCTTGCGCCTGTCTAATTAAAAGCGGCGTATCATGGCGCCGGAGCTCGAGCCCCCGCACCTTGATTGTTCCATCGCGGAACAAGCCGTAATAGTGCGTGAGGGCACCAACCACAGGCGAGACCTTTGTAGGGAGAAAGACTACCCACTTGTAAATGCCTTTCAATTGCATTTCAATGTTAGTGGCAGTTGTGACTGCTTCACAGAATTGTTCATAAGTGGCTTCCTCCGTTGACCCTTGGAGCCAGAGACAATCCACAATCCCATGAAGAATTTCGAGCCCATAATCTTCGGCAATGTGAGCGGCTTCCAGCAAAATTTTGCGGGCCCACGCCGTCACCGATTCATGCGCTTCAATGCGCCCAAATCGCGCATTCCGGTAACCTGTATAGCCAAATGACGTCACTAAAATCCATTTTAACGCCTTTTCTATGCTCTCGTAACGCTCTTTATCGGGCCCCTGCTTGGCAAGGGCTTTGTACGCTTTCCGTTTAGCGAGAATGAGTTCCAGTGCCTGGGGCACGAGCCCCATCCGCTGACTACACACGTTGTAGTCTAGTCCCGGGACTTTCGAGGGGGAGTCCTGACAGGAACAGAGGACCGTTTCGGGGGAGATATTCCGGGTAAGCATGATAGTGGGATACATGGAGGAAAAATCATTTTCGCCTACATTTTCAAAAAACCCCACCATAGGCGAATAAATGAACCCGCCACGATCGCTTTCGAGCATCTTGGCGCCTGATTTGAAGTGCTCTGCCGTATTCGTTTTACTTTGCGGGATGAGGATCCCCACTTGATGGGCTTTATAGAATTGCATGGAAGTCATCGCCTGCCCAATCGTAATCCGCGAGACTTTCTGTAGGGGGGAGAGCGTGATGCGGGCGACTTCAATCATGCCAGGAAGGCCTTGAAAGGGAAAGGCATTATTCCCATTGGCACTATCAATGTGAAGCCGTCCATGGAGGTAAAACTGGTCTGAAGAGTGGTAGTAAATCATGCCGTATGAAAAATAGGAGCCCGAGCCACGAAAGGCGTGGAGACATTTTTGGAGCGGAAATCCGTCTCGGGAGAGCGTAAGGGTATCTAATAAACCATAGCGCGAAGCACGGGAAATTAAATAGGGAAATAGGAAGTTATCCCCATTATCGGTCATAATAATATCGGGATCAAGCTCGCGAATTGTTTTCATCAATTCAAGCAACATGTCATGCTCGTTGATGTGCTCAATAACATTTTCTTCGCCATTGTGGATTCGAATCCACTTTAACGGATCCTGCTGGCGCGCCACGACATAACGCGTATTGATGCCAATGGCGAGGTGAACCTGAGTGAGGTCCGGGACTTCATATTGGATGGTCTCCCTACTATCGCACAGCTCGAGGGCATCGAGGGTCTCCCCGCTAGTATATCGCATTCGGGCCATAGGAAAGAAGCCCGTTTCATACAACCATTGTTGTTCCAGTGGAAAATCAACATTGCAAACCTCGGCCATGCCTAGCTCCTCAATATCATGCCAAGTGCGCGAGAATGCCGATAAGCGGTCACAGGTAACTCGTAGCACCGGACTTTTGTGATGCGCTTGAATGGGATGAAAGCGCTGGACCAGTTCGACCTGAGCCACGTGCGGATGGGCGTCCAAAATCTTTTCCATTTCTGCATATAATATTTTTTGGGGCACTACATAAAATACTGGCTGGTATTTAATCAGTTTGCGCGTAACTTTCGCGGACTGCTTCATCCATAGCGCGATCCGATCGCTTTCCTGGTTCAGATCCAGTAACCACGCATCCACTTCGAACTTCACCTAACTCGCTCGGCGTTAGCTAGCCACCTTAAACTGCCATCGTTAGCTCAATTTGCGCATTTTAAAAGGTATGCGTCGCCCCTCGTCCGTTTAAGCAGTCGTCTCTAGTAATAGAGAGATCCCTGAAACTAATAAAAAAGTGAATTAGACTGGTGTTTATGGAATGGAATCGTTCCTTCAACATAAGAGGATTCTATTTTAATGGAATTTTATAACTCCAGTATTTTTTTGCTAATGGTGGGTAATTCTTTTGCAAGTGCTTGAGAGAGAAGAATTTTTTCCTGTTTGATATCAATTTTTTGAGGTATTCCCTGATTGTACAGTGCGTCTAATAGATCCCAGAGATTAATACCAGCTAGATTGGCAGAATATTCAAGAGAATTTCCTTCCTGATATAACTCAATAGCAATTTGAATTTTTTCTTTTTCCAATCCTTTCTCTATAATAAGCCTAAGAAGTTGAGCGCGGTCAATTTTCTTCAGAGCAGCTAGTTTATCCAGTTCCTTTATCAATCCTTTTTTCGTTCTAACTGTGAGATTTATCATGTTTGATTAACTCCTTAACATTTTTAATTAAAATAACTTGGTCTAAAGGTGGATTAAGCATTAAAATCCAATTATTTAAGATGGTATCAAATTCTTGATCATTCCATATTCCTTTCAAATAGGATTTCAAAAAAACTACGGGAAGATTGAGTACCTCAAGTCCCATTTTAAATCCTATGAGCCTAGCCTTTTTATCGTCAAGTAATGCTTGAGACTTTTCTTGTATAGATTCTATAATTGTTTCTGTTTCTCCGTGTCCTAAATTTAAAGTAGGTAGTTGCACTTTTGAAAAATGAACCTTAAGGATTTTATCATTAATTTTCCGCTCGATAATAAATGCATCGGGTTTTCCTCGTATTTTTCCCTGCTCTACCACTTCCTCTAAAACATTACTTGTGATAATTAAATCATCATATAGCTTCAGCATTGTCGTCCAAAGATCTAATTTGCTGATATAAATTAATGAGCTAGAATCAATTTTAATCACAAATATTATTTGCATTCAAACATACTTAAGTTTAATCCGATTTGTATGCAATTCACCTTAATTAACATACTTAGTTACTATAGACGATATTCGTTTAATAATTAAATGTGAGACAGGGCTAGGATATAGGAATGCATATTCGGTTTGAATTCCTGAGTTCAGAATGAGAAGAGAGAGAAGAAAATAAAAAAGACGATAAGTAAAAGTATGAAGAAGAAAAGAAGAAATAGGGATGAGTAGAAAATTACCACGGAACGCTCTTGCGCCCAATATAGTACGCAACGATATTAGCGAGTACGACGACCAGAGGCGTAAAGATGGAGATTACTAGAATGTAATACCAGGGGATTGGGAAAAAGGCATACGCGAATAGATAGGCGATGAGAATGAAATCGATTTGATCGACCATGGGAAATTGTTGACCACGGGAGATGTTTAATCTTCGTTTGAAAAATGACCCGATGGCATCTCCGGTGCAAGCGCCCACGGAAAGAAGGATGGTGCGAAAGAAGAGGTTGGGAAATGAGGGATTCAAAAATAGCCTGAGTTCCTCATATGTAACCTTTCCAAGTGCGGCCCAGTCGCCTCCGTAATAAGCTGCTGTTGCAATGGGAGCATAGAGTAAAACTAATAACCAACTTATGGTCGATCCGATGAGAATGCCTCCAAGGAACCCTTTCCAGGTTTTTCCTTCGCCGAGGATGCGTCTGCCATCAATAAAATTCTTTCCGAAATCCATTGGGGTTCCAATTCCACGGATAGTCCCGGCAAAAGTCATCCCGGCATTGGCGATGAACGCAGGAATCGACGCTAAAAACCCCACTCCTAAAATAATAGGCCATTCGAGAGGGCTCCAAAAAATAGACATTAGAAGAATACAGATAACATTGGCAGCGGTAATAGATATAACAAAGATTTTAAGTTTTTTCACATCTTTTGGATTTAGTGGCTTTTTCTGTACTGTTTTTTTATTGGTCTGGGTCATTGAATTCCACCTCTGTAAAGAAATTAACGACAAATTTTGGAACTCATATAAAGGGAGCACACAAATAATTTTATGAGTTTTGGTATTCTATTTTATTGTGATAAAAGAGGAATAAAATCTCAAAGTTCTAATGAATAATTAAATAGTTGGATATGAGAAATATGGAGGACAATCCCTATCAAATGGCATTAAAGCAACTTGAAATTGCTGCCAAATATTTAAATTTAGAACCTTGGATTCATGAAATTCTGAAGAATTGTATGCAGATTGCTGTTGTGTCAGTCCCCATCAAAATGGATGATGGAAGCGTAAAAGTTTTTGAGGGATTTCGGGCACAACACAGCACGGCACTCGGTCCTTCGAAGGGCGGAATTCGATTCTCGCCCGATGTAAATATTGATGAGATAAAAGCCTTGAGCATGTGGATGACGTGGAAATGTGCCGTGGCGGGTCTTCCCTATGGTGGAGGGAAAGGTGGCATTGCATGTGATCCGAAAACATTATCAAGAGGAGAATT
>CAYGYC010000183.1:0-8908 GCA_964353755.1 uncultured archaeon
GTAGCAAGCCGCGGGGTCGATGTGGGCTCTTGCCCGCGACGACTCTGTTATCCCTGGGGTAATTTTTCTGTCACCACTCGGCCCCATCAAGAGGCATGAATGGCTCGCTAGACCAGGCTTTCGCCCCTGGATTCGTTGCTTTTCGGAATCCAATCAAGCCAGCTTTTGCTCTTGCACTCTACGTTGGGTTTCTGACCCAACTGAGCTGACTTTTGGGCATCCTTGATAGGTTTTCAAGGACGTGCCGCCCCAGCCAAACTGCCCACCTGCACGTGTCCCGTATCAGAATACGGTTAGGAGTAAAATCATCAATAGTCAGTATTTCAAGGGCGCCTTCCCCATCCCCGAAGAGATGGGTGCAATGCTCCTGACTATCCTACGTACTCACAATCCTACCTCAAGTACAAGCTGCAGTAAAACTCCACAGGGTCTTCTTTTCCCACTGGGTCTCTCCAGACTGTTCGCTGGAAGGTGGGTTCACCGGGCGCGCGGCAGGGACAGTAGGGACCACGTTGATCCATTCATGCACGTCGGTACTTGTCCGACAAGGCATTTGGCTACCTTAAGAGAGTTATAGTTACTCCCGGCGCTTAGCGGAGCTTACTCCGGTTGGACCCGGTATTGACTGACCGCCGCTGGCCAGGATTCACTAGCCGTACGCAAGGTTTCCCTCTAGCGGCTAGCTGTGTTTTTATTAAACAGTCGGGCCCCTTTAGTCACTGCGACTGAGAGTCCCAAGTATCAGCTCAAGACTCCCAGCATCCCTTATCCCAAAGTTACGGGACTAATTTGCCTAATTCCCTTGCCACGATTGTTCCCGATACGCCTGAGTTTTCTCAACTAGGGGCACCTGTTTCCCGGAAAAAGGTGTCTAATGACCGACTTTTTCTGTCGGTTCTGGGTACGGGTATGCAGGATCCATCCTGATTTCTTTTTCAGGGGCTCCAGAGATTGACTTTACCCTCCTCAAGCGGAGGGCCATTCGTGCTTTCTTCTGATTCTCACCATGGCGGTACTCCTCAGAATTATACACTTAGGCAAGGCGATAACCCTGCAAAGCCTACCCTGAAGCGTTAGAAATCGGGCTAAGCGTCACCGCGTGTACCTGCATAGCACCGGGATATAAACCGGTTTCCCTTTCGGTGTTGACGAATTGCGATGCACCTTAGGACCGGCTAACCCTCGGCTGACGACGCATTGCCGAGGAACCCTTGCCCCTTCGGCGGCTGGGATTCTCACCCAGCTATGCTGTTACTTCCGCCGGGATCTTCAATGCCGACCGGTTCATTGGATCTCATGACCCAACTTCGACCCAATCGGCACGCCCTCCTACCGGATCACGATCGACGTCGATCGTGCCCTGCGGTCTCAGTAGCCGGTTTTAGCCCCGTCCATTTTCGGGGCCCAAATCCTCGGCGGGTGAGCTGTTACGCTTTCTTTAAAGGGTGGCTGCTTCTGAGCCTACCTCCCCGCTGTTTTAGGGTTCGAACACCCTTTGATTTAACACTTAACCGGCATTCAGGGACTTTAACCGCAGTCGGGGTTGTTCCCCTCTCGGGCTAGGGGCTTACCCCCTAAACCCCGTTTCCAGCCTTCTACGGCGCTGGCAAATTCGGAGTTTGAAAAGAAAGTGAAGCCTTTCGACTCCTTGCTTTCCAATCAGTGCTCTACCTCACCAGCCACCTCCAGCCAGACTAGGCTGCGACCTACTTCGGAGGGAACCAGCTATAACCGGACTAGATTGGTCTTTTGCCCCTAGACCCAGGTTATTAGGGCGAATTGCACGTCAGCGTCCATTCAGGCTTCCACCAGGCTTTCGCCTGCCTTCACCTTGCCCAGGCCTAGATCGTCCGGTTTCGGGTCTCATAGCCATGACTAGTCAGGCCGTTTAGGACCTGGCCCCCGGGTAGAGGCTTATCGAGGTTACTAGTAATGACAACTGCCCTCAGGGGGCGCTGGATCCCGAAAGACCCAAGGTATCAAGACGTTCACCAGGGTAAGGAAATCTACTTGCGGGCACTCGGTTTCCCTATGCTTACGAAGTTTAGCTTCTTAAGCTCGCCATAACTATGAACTCCCCGGCCCGTGCTTCGAGACGGAAGGTGTAACTCTGGTCCTCTCTTCTCGTACTACCAGATCGCTCTGGGTTCCTTCGAAAAGAATCTACCCTTACGAGCTACACCAGACTATGGCTATCTGGTTTCAGGCTCTTTTCGCTCCTCTTCCGAGGTCCTTTTCAGCTTTCCCTCGCGGTACTATTGCGCTATCGGTCTTGGGGAGTATTTAGGGTTGGAAGTAGATGGCTCCCAACTTCACGCGGGATATCCGTCCCACATTATTCTGGAATCCCAGCTCGACACCGTTTGAGTTACACTTACGGGATTATCACCCTCTATGATTCCACTTTCCAGAGGTATTCAGCTTCCTCAACGAGGTGGCAGCCAGGCCCATAACACTACATCCCCCGACAGTTCTCCCGCCGGGGTTCAGTTTGCCCTGTTCCCTTTTCGCTCGCCGTTACTCAGGGAATCTCTATTGATTTCTCTTCCTGCGCGTACTAAGATGTATCAATTCCGCGCGTTCCCGCTCCCAAAAGGGAGCGACTAAAGTTATTAGCTTTAGTCAGGAAGTCCCATTCGGTCATCCCCGGATCAACGGTTGCGTGCACCTACCCGGGGCTTATCGCAGTTTGCCACGACCTTCTTCGGCTCCCAAGCCAAGCCATCCATCAGATAGTGTTGGCGTATCGAATCTTACTCATAATCCACTCCATTGATGCCCGGAAAGATAAGCCTATGCACGGCAGTCATCACAAACTAAGGATCAAAGCGCTAACTGGGAACTGGCGCAACACTGGAAATCGAAGGACCGACGAAATCACCACTTTTTTAGAGATAATATAGGAAAGAGAGAATTCTCTAGAAATGACGCGATAACAGTTAGGGCTCTTTCATTTAATTTGCTGTGCCCTTCGCTCAAGAAGAATGAATTCTTGAGCTGCGTTGAATTTCAGATTCATCCGACTTGCGTGTCCGGGAATCCCCGGTTACGTCAAGTCATCATATTACCAGAATAGCACTACCCTTTTAGGGGTATGCCATAACTCTTAAAGAAGAGGCTCCCTTTAAAGGTAGTGGTAAAAGGCACTATCAAAATATAAAGCGAAGGAATTTAAATTTTTACATAGGTTTGTTAATATGGGTTGGAGGAAGAAGCGCCGCGGGATAACCCGCAGAATGGGTAGTAGAAGTTTTTTCTGGGATAATGGAGCAAAGAAAAGAATTAAATACCTTCTTTGAAGGAAAAAAAGCGAAGCGAATAATTGCTATAGGGAATTAAAGATCGTCAAATAATTTTTCGATTGTTCGTACTGCCCGATTAAGGATTCGGAAAGGGGATTCAATGATAGTATTGATATAATGACGAACGCGAGTTCGCAACCTCTCAAAGAACTCGTCAATTTCTTTGAGATATGTAGCAATAAATTCCTCTACGTTGAGTTCCGTAGGATCCCGGGCAAATGGATTGGGGGTTGAGATGCCGTAATAGCGGATAAAATCATATTTTTTACGGCGATCGGGGTCTTTCAAGACTTCATACGCAACATTAATGAGTTTAAAAACTTCTTCTGCCTTGGGGTTCCCGGGATTCAAATCCGGATGGTATTGCCTAGCTAATTTCCGATAGGCAGTCCGAATCTCGTCAAAGGACGCCTGAGAAGAGACCCCTAAGATTTTATAGAAATCCATTTCATAGCGCATTATATGATTTTTAGCGAAGGTGCTTCAAAAAGTTTTTGGAGAAGCTCGCGTTTTTCCCGAAGCCCAATTTCAGTCGCGTAAAATGAATCCTTGTTAAATAACAGGGGGCGGAAAAATCAACATGAAGTTAGCAAAAAGCGAGGTATAGAAAATTATACTTTTCGATAATATCTACAAATAGGATCTTATAAGGCAGTTCGCGTATATAAAATAATGGCAGTAATTAGAATTCGATTCGCACCCGACGAAATCGAGGTGGAGATTACTGTCACTAGCTCTTTGAGGGCACTCAAGGAGCGACCACTGAAAATCTGCGGATTTGATGAGGTCTGCATAGGCATTTCGGGAGAGAACCCCTGGACAAGGGGTGTGTTCTCAAGTAATCTAAACAAAGAGAACAGAAAACAAAAGTGAAAGAGAAGGATGAGAGCCATAGCAGGGAGTAGGAACAGCTATGTGCTCTTCAATCCTCTTGAAATTTTTTTTCTATAATTAATTAGACAAGAAAGGGATAGGTAAAGGTGAATAACAGGAGAGGGATGAAGATAACGATGAAGAGAAAAATGATTCGTGCATAAAATGCCTTGATTTGTGAGAATTTGACAAGATTTTCTAAATAAGATGAAGTGGATTTCTGTTTTAAGTCTGGTGTTTGGGCAGGCAAAGAGATAAGAAGCGGAAAATATGTGTTTTTTGAAATGGGCAAGTAATTTAGCAAACGGAAAATGATGATGGCTAAGGCAAAGAGAATGAAGGTGGTTAATAGGAGCGATTGGAAGAAAAATATTGTATCAGCTATAAAGGCGGCCCTAATTGTTGCATAAATCGTCTGAAAAGAGAGGAATGTGATAATGGCTAATTCAAAGGGATGCAAAGATTTAAATTTTTTTATGGGTTTAAATTCAGCAATATTTTTGGAGAACAGCAGGGTTTCTTGTAAAGGTCCCTTGTTATGAATTATCATATTAGACTCATTTTGAAAATACGTCAAAGTTCCCCATGAATTTTGAAAATCTGCCAATATCAGTTTTAATCCATAAATCAAAAGGAAGAGATCAACAAAAGTACTAAATGGAAGCAGAAAATAAATCAGTAAAGATATAATAATGAAAAATCCCCCTATTGTTAAAGAGGTATAATCTCGGATTTTGAAATTAGCTGATTTCTTTGTCTGAATAACAGGTAGTTGAAAAATTTCCCTCAATTTTTGGATATCCAGTTTGGAGAGATTCGCCCAGATCCTCCCTTGCGTCGTTTCCACTACAAATTCTTTACGCCTGCAAAAGAGCAAAAGAAAACAGAGCAGAAGTACCACTACCCCAGAGCTTATCATTATTCCACCATAGAGCGCATTTAATTGATGGAGCCCACTTTCCAAAGTAAAAATAACATAGACCATCCACAGCCCTAAGATCGCGTATTTGTACCGGTTCTTCGTGTCGCCGAATTTGATGGAAGAAAGGTCCTTTGTCATGATTGTCCAATTTTTCCGAAAAATAAATTTCTCTTCAACGTGAATGTCATTTTCAATACGCATTATCGTAAATTTACAGGAGGTAACGAGGGTATGAAGGAGGATACCAAGTCCAAAAAGTGCCGGAGGAAGTCCCGTGGTAACAAAATAGGGGAGTGGAAAGAGCACTCCTGCCTGATGGGTTGAATCTATAAAAATGATATTGAGTGCGCCAATGAAAAGGAAAGCAAGTCCAATCAGGATTCGGCTAATGGATACCGAATAAATTTGGTACTTATTTTCTGGCACGAGTTTCCTCTCCTGTGGTTTGGTGAAGTTTTATATGGGTTATCTTGCGAGAAATACCGATGAAGGTAAATGTAATAACTGGAATTGCAGTAAAAACGACTACTAGGAATGGAAGGCGATTATTAGAGCAAATAATAGAAGGATCTGCCAGAATTGGGCTCGGAGCTGAGGATTTGAGGTAATAAATCTGAGTGCTACTTGAAGTTCCGTTACCAACGGCATAGATGGTTACATTGTAACTACCATCTTCATAACTCGAGGAATTGAGCCATTGAGCTGCCCATTCCACTCCATAATTCTCTAAAGTTAAGTTGAATTGTGAGGTAATGGTCTCAATTTCGGCTAGATATTGCGTATGTTGCACCCCCAATGCGGTAATAACGGAATTATTCACGTGGATAACTGAAGGTAAAAAATCATAATAGCGTGCCATCCAATAAATGAGCGTATAACACATTGCCGGCGATTCCCAGCTTCCATCCCCCGTGGTATCTAAGTCGAATGGAGATCTTTGCCACTGAAAATCGGAAACGGGGCGTTCATCAATGGGTAACGCATAGATTGCATGTGAACCGAGTTCAAATTCTTCCGATAACGAAAAGCCGACCGGCTCAAAAATGAAATCCAGGTTCGTAATTCCATAAGTTTCTGCCCAATTCACGGATTTCGGATCGATAATTGAAACATTCACCCCTGTTTTAGGATGAATAATCGACCGATCGCTATTTGTCACCGTCCAACGCCGTCTAGGGGCGTCCGAATACCGTTGCAAGGCATCTACGGTATCATTCCAGGGAAAGAGTGTCACCTCCCCGTCTTGATACGTGGCACTCACATCGTAGTTATCGTGAACAATTAAATAAATAAGGTTGAAATAGGCGTTGCGGTGATATTTGACTAATCGCCAAAGACTCTGATCATAGGCTCTTTGATAGATGGCTTTCAATTTCGGATCCGTTTCAAGCCGCAGCAACGTAAAAAAGGTGGCATGATTCAAATTAAACGCATAATACTGCCAATTCACATTCAGATCATTCATATCCAAAGTCTGATCCGCCCACCCCTCTTTCACCGCATAATTATAATAGAGCGGGCCATATTTTTCGGGATTAACCAATTCCCCCACCTTGAGGAAAGCAAGAATGGCAACGGTCCCCGGTCCGGTAAAAAATAACCCGGCTTTAAAATCCGCCCCCATTTTCGAGTTCCCCCCCACATCCACTACAATCCAATCCACTTTTATAAAATAATCCAGTACCAATTCAACATTAGTTTTAATTATTTCACAAATTTCCTGCGCTTGCGGTGAGGGGTCATCCTTTAAGAGATCAAACACAATTCCAAAGCCAAACATAATCCCAATATTCTGATCCCGCGAAGTTCGGTCTTCATAGGTCCAGTTTTCTCCTTGGTATACCACATCAAACCGATTCGATTGCCCAAAAAAATCTTGCCACAGCGGATCTGTGATATACGTCTCATTCTTCGGAACCGCAAAGCGAACTAGGTAGCCAGGTTCCCCAGATATCGTAATTAATCGCTGCAATCCTAGTGCGGCTCTTTTTATATATGTCAGCGCGGATTGATTGTGGGTCACGGCATACCGAAACGCCTCACTCGCCAGGAAATACCCCGTCCAAATCGGGCTATCACCTTTCCCGTCATAGCCTATGGGGTTATTGGTAGAATCAAACCACACATCCACTATCGTATCTAAGGGGAGATGATATGAGCGTTGAAAATAGCCATGCCAAATGGATTTGTTATACAGCTGGGTATAATTCGGCTTCTGAAACGTCTCCAGATAAAAATCATCATAGAAATAATGCAGATCCTCATTAAACTTATTATATTCCCCCAAGGCATAGAAAAAATAGCTCCCAATCCCTAAAAATCCAACAACCGGCGAACAAATCAACAGGATTACCAGTAAAAGTTTTAAATTCCGATTCAAATTACACCCTCATTTGTAACCGTAAGATATTGAATGGGATTTCGGTTCATTAATTATCCAATAAAGCGTAGCAATAAAAAAAACAAGAGGAAAAAAATACTTAATCTACCTATTGCTAGATTTCGTCTTTTTCTTCTTCCTGCTCTTCTTCTGCCTCAATGTCTTCTATATACTCTAAACCATCCCAATCGTCATCTTTATCGTCATCCTCATCAACATGGTATTTTCTTTTTTTGCTTCTCTTTGGTGGCATTTTAATCACTTATCCGTTTTCTAAGAATTATTACTTTCGATGATTATTGAATTAATAACTTTATACCAATTTTATAAGGTTTTACTCCCTTTATTGCACTATGGAAAAATTCTCGCTCGACCTTTATAACTTAAATGAGTGGCTCCTCCTCCGATTATTTCGCGTGATCACGGGATTCAAACTTGCTTTTAACCCCCACTTGAAGAACATCCGCCTAATGCCCATTGCTGACATCCAAGAAAATCTCCTAACCTTCATCCAGACCCAAATCAATGATGAATTTGGTATCCATGTCGAAACCTTCCCTGCGCCCCTCGATTATCCACGAGCGCTCGCGGGAAGATATTTAAATGTCTCTTATGTGGCAAATAAATTAAATCAAAGCATCCCGCGAGATAAGGACACCGCTCTCCTGGGCATCTCAAATTATTGGCTTACCCCCACCCCATTCCTGCTTTCTCGCATCATCCATACCGTTTACCCCATTTTAGGAATTACCTACCTCGCTTGGGGCATCTGCTTCCTAACCACCCTCCAGGGATTGCTGAAGCCCCACCTCCTCCAGTTCGCGGTCAAACATGAAGTTGGTCACTTACTCGGTTTGCACGGCTATCCGCTATTCAAAACGAAAACAGAAAAATGAGCGGCTGAAGATTTTACCTTAAAAAGTGGGTATTTAAGCTTACTCCCCCGGCAGAACCCTCGCCTGACCCCGAATCTTCCCTGGGCCGCGATCCATAGGTTTTTAACCTCTTATTTTGTATGGTACCATGAGCCTTAAAACCAATAAGAACCCATGGAGTGGAACCTTATTCCCAATGTTTTAGTTCTTGAGAATCATGGAGAGCTATTCCGCTTGAGTAGATTCTTTGGTTTCAAACTGTTCTCTGACTTCGAACGCTTATTAAAACAAAATTCCTACACCCTTAAAAATTTTAAGAAAGGCATTCTCCTTTCTCCCGATTTAACTAACGTCCAAGTCCTTATTCTCGGGGCGCCGCATGCCGAAATTATGCCGGAAGAGATTCAAGCCCTCCGCGATTTTGTTTCCGATGGCGGGGGATTGCTCTTGATTGGAAACGCCAATATCGGAGCCTATTATCGATCCAAGGGTCTCTCCGCGCAAGCCGGAGGGGAAACGGGGCTGCTATCCAGGTTCCACATCAATTTCCCGAGCC
>CAYGYC010000184.1:0-8882 GCA_964353755.1 uncultured archaeon
ACTGCGACACGTTGCAGTCGAGAATGGTATACCCCTCCTCGACCATGCGCTGATCGAGGCAGAGGTTTTCACTGGTAATGGTACGATTTTCACGGTCAATCACGTTTACTGCCCCTTCCCTATGTTCATATCAGCACTCCCCCAGCTTTTCCAGCGCGGTTTCACGCACTGCGTCTATCCCAAATGCCGTGATAAGCGCGTCAAAGGAATCGGACAGCGCCCTGTCGGGATCGGACTCGGCCATAATCTCAACGACCTTCTCATCGGCTTTGTCCTTGATGCGTTGTGCGGTCATTGCCTAGCTCCTATATAATGTGCCGGTCTTTGTACTTCTATGCTGTGCCTCTGTCACAGTACCAGTCAAAACCTCATAGTTGATTTGCGCCTCGTACTCAGCGGTCAACCCCTTGTAGATGTCATACTTTATCTTGTACTTTTCAATGTCGGCAATATCGGGGTTGTTCTTGCCCATAGCGTCCAATGCCAATTCCCGGCATACCCACGCCGCCGCCCACTTCTTGATGATGTAATGCACGGGATCGGTTTCGATGTCCGTGGATTCAACATCCCATTTCTCGGCCAGGTCAACCACGGCGGCATCAGAAGCCGTCAGCTTTGCCGTCAACAACGTGCTGAAAGCCGTTTCCGTAAAAAGCATATCCGTAATATCCGTTGCGCTGATATAGGTTGCCATCATTTACCTTTCAGGCCAATCTTAGAAATGGCCTTGCCGATACCGGCAACAATCTTCTGTATAAGTTGGTCAGTGCCGCGGATAGCGGCCTCGTATAGAAACGGGTCCGGCTTTGTGCCGGGATGATTGACAAACCCCTTGAATCCCAGGTGCGATCCGGTTAACTTGGCCTGTTTGATCCAATATTGCCGTGTCTGCGCGTATCCCATGTTTTTTGGTACAAGCACAAACCGCCCGTCCTTGCCAATAAATGACAGCGCCGCCTTGTTTTTCGGAGCTATCTTATGCGGGCGCGTGCCCTCATGGACGTAGGGCGCGTAGGAGGCAATGCCGGTTTCCAGGCGTATGCCGGTCCCTGGCTCTTTAAAGGACTTGAAATCAACGCGGACAGAGCGTTCCAGGTTTCCAGACTTGCGCTTGAATCTGTGATTGCGCACGGCATCGCGCTGTATCTCGGTAAGCCCTTCCTTTGCCCCGCGTTCCATCTCGGAAAGAAACACATCGGGCGCGCGCGCAAATGCTTCTTGGACGGCCCTAGAATCAATCGAAACGTTCAGCTTCATGGAAACGGCCGGGGTATATTTCAACCCCGGCACTATTCCCTTTCGCTTTTAGCCGAGAAGAATGACCATGTGTTCAGGATTGCCGAGACCCACGCCGTAAAGGATCGACATCTCCCAGTTGCTCAGGTGATGTCCGGCGTATTTCGCCAACCTAAAGGTCAGGCCGGTAACGGGATCAGCAACAGACATCTCTTGTACCGCCGCATCGCCGCCCTTCGGAGCACGGGCCGCAAGCACCAGCGCGTCACGGCTGAAAGCCAGGTTGGCGCGATAAGACGCAGACCGGGTGATTTCGTCATTGTCCACTGTGGCATTAAGCAAGCCAGGAGAAGCAATAACCATGTTACCGGCTGCAGCAGTTACCGCTGTCTGAAGAATATATTTTGAATCACCACCAGCGGGATCGGAAGCATCCGAGGCTATTGCCAAAGCATCACCGACAAGAAGTGTACCGCCGTCACCACCGTCATAAGAAACGGTTGTAGCGCCAATTGCATCAACAGAATCCGCTTGCTGTCCAGTGCTGGTCCCGGCTGTATGAAGAGCTACATTAGAATCAGAACGAATCTGAAAACCAAAAAGGTCACGAATAACACCGCGCCTCAGTGCGTCCTCATTCCCGGCCTGATTCACATTGGTAAGCTGGGTAAGCTTCAAGAGGTTGTACGTGGCGTTGTCATCGATGACGCAATGCCTGTCACCCTTGGGGGCGCCGTTCACATCAAGCATTACTTTGGCCGCGCCCAGAGCGGACAGATCGGACCCAAAAGGGGTTGTTGCGGCTGTACCAAATCCACGGCTGGAATTATAATACAGGGCGTTCAGTGCCGTAGAAACCGCAGCGGTCAATGTACGATAACCTTGAGCGATGTTCTGCTGCCACATGGTGCCCCAAGGACCGGACGCCTGCAAGCCCATTTCCTCTTCCGAGGCAAAATGAAACTTGTACCCTTCAAGAGTATCGAGGCTGATGGTCCGGTTGGTATATATCATGTCCGCAGCCGCCAGAGGCGTCATGGACGGGGTAATGGTGTACTTAGAGTTCTTCGGCGCAACGGGATTTCTGACCGTGGTGCCCTTGGAAGCCGCTTCCGCCGTGGTGTTACGGGTAACGGCCTGGATTATGTCAACCTGTTCCCGGCTGACAATCTCTATTGCGGAATATGCATCCCGCAACAGACTTGTGATGGTGTTTGCCATTGGATAGCTCCTTTGTTTAAAGGAGTCATCCACGCCATCTTAAACATGGAGACCCCTAATCTGTTAGGTCTCCGCCTTCCTTCATGTATTTCATGCGGTCGACAGGAGACAGTTTTTCAAACTCTCCCATTGGCATGACTTTCCTTGAAGTGTCTCCGCCTCCAGGGTTTCCAGTGCCGGACCCTGGCCGCTGATCATTGATAATGTCTCTTTTATTAGCTTCTTGGTATTCGGAAAGACCCTTATCAAGTTCAATGGTTTCATTACCCTTTTTCCAAAGCACAGTCTTATTATCATCGGCCAACGAGACAAGCCCATCGGCGATAATTGCCTTGACATGCGCTTCGGCCCCGTGAAGCTTACCGCTCAACTTGGTAATCAGCGCATCCTTCATGATACCGCCCTTGTAGGCAGTCTCAAAACGGGTGGCCTTTTCCGTGCTTTTGGAAAGATTCTCGGTCAGGGTTTTGATGGAGGATTCAAATGATTGCAAACGTTTTTCACTGTCAGAAAGTTTTTCCTTGCTCTTGTCCACGGATTCCAACTTGCCCTTAATGTCGGAAACAAACGTATCCGAGTCACCAGCGGCGGGGTCGAACCCAATAGCCTTGAGTGTTGAAAAAGCCCTGTCAAGTTTAGTCTGCACTTCTGTAACTAGCCCTTTCCCTTTGTTCCTTTCTTGAAGGATCGCATTGGAAACAACATCGTACAGCGCCACGCCGTCAGCATCCTTCATGAGGATTGCTTTTACGTCATCAAGCGTTTTCATTGAAAGTCATCCTTTCGGGTTAAAGTTTCTCTTACACGTAAATTAAGTATTATTTACGATATTGTCTATTTTGTCTTTACATTTGAAATCTGGCCACAAGGCCGTGATAGCTTGCCTTATTAATTTGCTCATGGGTATCCCCTCTCTTTTGGACTTTCCAAAAAGGAAAGTATATTCATCGCCATCCATCCGCATATTAAAAAGCATGTCCTTCATATCCCCCCCTCCATTAAGTCTTTTATGTCCTCGTGCCCTTCGTAGTTCCTTAGGTTATCCTCCCATGTGTTCGGGTTTTCCTGGAACTGCCTCTCACCCTCGACGCCTAACAGGGCCTTGCGGTCATCCTTGTCCAGGTCATCCAGAAACTCCTTTGCCGCACCCTTGTCTAGTTTGGTGGCGTCACCGGAATACACATTGTAGGACAGGCAAAGGCATTGCGGATGAAAGGGATACGGCGGCAATGCGTCAAGCGGGTAGCGGCCAGCACCAAGGCCGAAAAGGTCAACGCCGGTGTGGAAATCACAGATGTCCTCCCTTGGATGACCCCCGTTAAGGTCGTACCCTATCCCGATCACCTGTTCATCGTCAAGCGCCTCTTTGTACGTGCCTTGTGCGTATGCCTTTGCCGATTCTGTCCGTGCTATGCGCTCGGCGTTGTATCGGGCCTTTTCGCGGACAGCTTGTTTTATGCTTGCGTCAAGAGCTTCAACAGACTTTTTTTCAGCTCCCCTTACCACGCTCTCATAAGCTGCTTTTAGCCGTTGCGTAGGCGCTCCGTTTTGAGCGAGGTTTTCAATATTTTCAACAGCACGCGCCAGATTGCGCCGATATTCTTCAAGCGCCGTTCCGTCACCTCCTATCAACCTCCTGGCCGATGTCTCAAGTTCTCTCAGATATTTCGGGTAATCAGCCTTCGTCAAGTCCTGGTCTATAAGACTTGTCGCCGTCTTGCGCCAATCGTCGGCCTGCCGCATGGCCGTGGTAATTGTTTCCTTGATGTCATCCATCCTGGAAACATCATTGATACGTTGTGAAAGGGCCATGTCATCGCCCTTCCAGACGTGATCAAGATACCATTCACGCTTTCCCGCGCCTATGCCCGCGCCCGTAACGTTCTTGATAACGTTGGACACGCCGGATATGATTTCATCGGTTAGAATATCCTCGTATCTGTACTTGGTCACGGCCGCAGAAACCGCCTTGCCAGCGCTTTGACCGGCCTTGATACGCTTGGCGATATCGTTTGATAGCCTATCCTGAACAGGTTTCAGCGCCTTGACAATCCTATCGGCTTCACGCTCGGCGATGTTGCGCTTAGCCATTTACTGGCGCGTCCTCGGTTTTCTTCTCTTCCCCGGCCTGTCCGCCGCCGCCTTTCGCCTGTTCCTCCGTGGTATCGCCGCCGCCCTTGTCTATTTCGTCCGTAGCGCTATCCGTGGTTGTGCTGTCCGGCATAGGCTGGTCAAACTCATCCATGCAGTCCGCTACTTCCTGCTCATCCTCCCGGCGAGTCAGCGTTCGGAATGCCATTTTCTTGAGCATGTTCGCAGCCTTTGGCGGCATGGTCATCATCAAGCCTTTGTCGATGTTTCCCAATTCGGCCTCATCGTTTTGCGGCCCAAAATTATCAGGGTATTTTACCACATATTCAAACTCCTCCTTGGTATAGAGCTTGAACAGGCCCGCAAGCCGATATTCCAGGTTTGACGCCAGCATGGCCGTCTTTTTTAAGACAACCTCCTGCGCCTGAAACTCCCATTCCAAGGCGTCACCGCTCTTAGGCGCCTTTGACCTGAAATTGACTCCGGCCTGCCCGGCAATCCTGAACAAATCTTCGCGTAACAACTCGTTGTTTTCAATCAGTCCCTTGAGTATGGCAGGATCAGGGCTTGCAAACCCGGGAGGTATGTTGGTTGCCATTGGCAGGCCAAGGTAGTTATGAACGCCAACAGACACGTTGCCCGGGCTGTCCTCCTGCATGTAGAATATGGCGAACGCCTGCGCCCGTTCCTGGTCCCTGATTTCGCTGTCCTTGTTGAATATGGCATGGTTAATCTTCGCGATATCATACAATGGAGGGTCAGTCCTGATGTCATCCACGCGCTTCCGCTTGACCGTGAACATGGTCAGAACAGGGACAACACCGAGGCCATGTTTGACGGTTGCTGTTGTTACCTTTACCTCTTTGCCATCAGCGCCGTTACGCGCTTCCAGCTTGAGAAAGGTCTGCTTATCCCACCGGCTGTAATTCTTTACTGTGTTGCCCTTGGCGTCCTTTGTATCGGCGTCCCGAAACTCTATCATCTCAAGCTCGCCAAGCTTCCCGGTTTTCCACGAATCAACCTCAACGATTGTCCGGGTGTACGCATAGGGAAATGTCCGGGCCTCCAACGCCTCAACCTTGGATTGCGGCTGTTCGCTCTCGGCCATGTTATCCATTACCACAAACGACACGCCATGTTGATACGCCACTGTTGCGGCCTGGTCAACAAGCGCTTGCATGGTTTCCCCGCATCCCGTGGCATCCTCTATAAAGTCGTTGAAAAATAGCCCTGTGGCCTCCTCTTTGTTGACCATGACAGACCTGACAATCTCAGCGTTGAAAACTGGGTCAATCATGGCGCGTAAGATGGGCTTAACAAAGTTCTTGTAGAACGCCCCGGCCTGCCTGCGCTCGTAGAACTCAAGTTGTTCCGTGATATGCGGAATCAGGTATCGACCGGTCCGGTATCCGTTGGTCCCCTCGTAACTGTTGGTAAGAAACTCATAGATATTTTGACCGGCCACAATGTCATAGTTGCCCCTGCCAGCCATTTGCGGACTGTTCGATGGCCCCGCAGCGCCTTTTTCGATTGTGTCATCGTTTCCAATTGCCATTTGATTACTCCTTTTCCTTTCCAGCGCTTACTATCCGCTGTATTCCTATTTCAAGTTCAAAACTTAATTTATTAAGCAAACCGCATAAGCATTTTGCTTGGCGTTTAAGTTTCTCAATATCAAGCTCTACCTCCAAGTATCTATTTGTCATGATTCCTCCCTTATTTTAGTTTTACTCAATTCATCTTCATAGAGATACACGACTTTAATATTCCCTTCAAACCAATATTCTATTTCATACGAAACGAGAAGCCCGTCCCACTGTATTTTTAATACTCGGCCTGGAATTTCAAGCTGAGAAATAATAACCGTTTCAAGCATATCAAACTTGCTTTGTATCGTCATCTTATCTGTACCCTCCCCGGACCGTTGCCGGAGGAATAATCTTGTTTGTCATGCTATATATCGCCGCGTCTATGGCGTGCAAAAACCCGCCCTTTGGCTTGTTCATGTATTTGCCGTTGATGTCCGATTCCCATGTGGCATTGCGAAAATCCCTTATGGTTTCAAGACTGTTCTTCGTCACTTTGATTTTATACCGCCTCAAATAGTCCACGCCTATTTTAAAACAGTCCGTGCCCTTGAGACATGGCTTGATGTTGTAATACCCGCCGTCATGTATCTCCCTGATGCTTTTGGGCTCGGCACAATCCGCGTATACCAAATAATCGCTCGGCACCTTTTTCTCACGCATCTTTGCTACTATAGCCGGATTGGTCATGCCCGTTGAATAGAACAACTGATTTATCCATATCGCGCCGTCGCTCATGCCAACTTCAAGTAATACGGATGGGTCATTGCTGTATCCGAAATCCATTCCGCACCACGTAGGCACAACCGGCGGGATCTTGTCCACAAGCTCAAAGTCAGGGATGATAAGCCCCTCCATACTTCCTATTTCACCCAGGCCGTACACCTTGTACCAATTGGGATTAGTCTTGCGCCTGCTTTCAATGCTGGTCCTGATAGATTCGTCTATCAGCCAGTTACCGCGCCCGTCCTTGGCATCGTTATATGTAGATTGGTCAAACCATACGCCCTTGTCCGCTAACATCTCGTGAGCCCAAAACCGGGATGTAGGATTGAAATCAAGAAACTCTTTCAAACGCGTCCTGACTTCAAGCTGATCCCGCATGTCCTTTGCTATACGATTACACTCATTTATAAAAAGGAAGTCCCGGCGACCTCCCCTGGCCTTGTCGGGATGGTCCACAGCGAAAAACTCCACCATACATTTACCAACGGTAAATACTTCATCGGTCTTGTGGTGTAACTCAGGGTCATAGTCCTGGCCGAGTATCGCCATCCAATCCCGCAGCACGCCCCGGCGTAAGTGAGGCACAGATTCAGAAACCACACTGAATATATGCGGGGTCTTTAAATGTGTTGCTTGTAAATAAAAATATTGCAGGACAGTATATGTCTTAGTGCTTGATGTCCCACCCTGTAATATAAATGTGCGATAATCAGGAATTGCTTTAACAAGCCTAGCGAATACGCGGGAAGAATTCAAGGTTTCGGCCCCGTTGAATCCAGGGCCTTTCTCAAGTCCTCGGCCTGCTCCTCACTGGCGACAACGATACTAACAGCACGATTGTTTATGCTCTCACCATCCGTTGTCATTTCCAGGGCTTTCAAAGACGGATACAGCCGGTCTATTATCATCTGGCTGAAATGGCCCTTGCTCCTGCCGCGGATGGCCTCCCGGCACATGTCCGCAACAAGACGAAACTCAAACATGGTGAACTGTTTATAGTCTGAAGGTATCTCAAACCCCTCGGGCAATCCCGCCGCCGGGTCTATGCGTAAGTCCTGGAAACATTGCAGGATAGAGCGCAAGTGCCGGGCAACCTTGGGGCGACCAGCACGGTTTATATTAGGGTCATCTTTTACAAATGGCATTGTTTTTTAATTGTTTTTCAATTTATGTTACTATTATCTATATCCCTTCATTTTTCCAATGTTTCACGTTTACCATTTTACTTGATTTCACATAAACATTTATTTATATTATAGTTATGAAATGCTCCAAGTGTTCTAATGAAGCATCCATCAATCAAAGTTATTGTCCTCCATGTCATAATACCTATATGCGTAATTGGCGTAAAACTCATCCACTTACGCCAACACAAAGAATTAAAATGAGAGCAAGATCTTATGCTCACGTATATGTTAAGCGTGGAAAAATTAAAAAACAACCGTGCGGAAAATGTGGAAATAATTTTTCTCAAATTCATCATGTTGATTACTCTAAACCTCTTGAAGTAATGTGGCTTTGTAGATTGTGCCATAATCAACTTCATTCACGTTAAACCTTCCCGTTTCCCGGCTCGGGTGCCTTTACCTGTGCCCTTATGGTCTGCATGTTTGCAGGTTTGCTGAAAATTATAATGGAATTGCCGGGATTGGGCTGCCCGGGAAGGATTATGGTTCCGCCCTTGATGTCCACCATGATGGTTGTCCCTGGATTTATCAGTTGATTCAGGGTCATTGCCATGTTGACTATGCCTTGCTCTATTTCCCTTACCCGGTTATGTTCGGCCTGCTCCATGTCTTTCCTTTGCTCAGTGGTTAAAGGCGTGTCGCGATTCTTGTTGAAAGCGAAAATGTTTCTTAGGCGGTTCATAATCCCTCGTTTTTTAATCGCCAGAACATTAGTTTGGCCTGCCGGATTTCTGATTCGATGCGTTTGACGTTTTCCTTTGCCTTGCGATAGGTTTCGCCGATGTCGTGCTGTTGGATTTCCAGGTCAAGGATGCTGCGCCTGATTTTAGTCAGT
>CAYGYC010000185.1:0-8874 GCA_964353755.1 uncultured archaeon
AGAAAAAATTTTGTAAATAACTTAATTAATGATTGATTAATAACTATATATTTACTCAGAAGACTTAAAAGATTTCATATGCCAATCAAAGAATTTATCAAAAAGAACTTTTTATTCCTATTGATAACCATCCTGTTCATTGCCTGGATGAGTTATTTAACAGTTATCAGTCTTATTTCTATAAGAACTATTTCCTTCTATAATCTTCTCACCCCAGGCGAGGTCGAGGATGTTTCTAATCAATATATTTCCCAGATTCCATTTTTACGATATTTCATAGAACCATTCGTTGGTCTAACCTTCGTTTTTAGTTTTGAGAGCGATCCGCGCGGTATTTTCCCCTTATTTATCATGGTTTATCTTATCATTCGACTATCTTGTTTAGCGCTTGATAATACCGTTTTAAATAAAAGTGGAAAAAAAGAAGTGCTTTTTCGATATGTTAAAGACGTGCTAGAATTTTTCACGAAATGGGTTTCTTTGTTAGTATTAATAGGCGCTATAATCTTAATAACAGGTTTATTCGCACTGGGGTTCCAATTTGTGGCAGATTCTTTCCAGCTATTTTTTCATATCTTAGGAATTACTAGTATTGTATTGTTAATCGGAAAATCTTTCTACAATCTAATCATCTTATTTCGCCGAAAATCATCATTGAAAGTAACAATCGCCAGCGGAAAGACGGCGGTAACTAAAACTTTAATTCGAATTCGCCGAGAACTCTTCTATTTTTGGACGGCTTTTCTGCTTCTTTTTACCCTTAATTTCACCATGCTATCAATTCATCTACCTACACAGGAAATAACTGCCATTGACTTAGCACCGGATGAAGTCCTTTTTGATTTTCATGGACATACTATCCTGTCCGATGGGATGTTAACCCCTCAGCAGCGGGTAATGTGGTATATACAACAAGGAATTCATGGGGCTGCCATTACCGATCATAATCAGATACGAGGGGCGCTCTGCGCTAAGATCTTTGTTGAAAACCACCACCTCGACTTTACCGTCATAATTGCGGAAGAATTTACGGATGATCCCGAAGATCTTCATTTGAATATATTTTTCGATGAAACTGTTTATGCGGAAACCATTATCCCTGAAGGCTATACGGAAGGCCCTTATGCCGCCACCAATCGGATGAACGTCAGTGAGATGATCGCGTTTGTGAAAAATCATAGTGGATATGTCATCGTGAATCATTATAACCCGAATGCGTCCGCACCTTTCACCTATGAACAATTGGTACTTTGGGGGGTCGATGGATTTGAAGTCCATGAAGGGGAAAAATATCGGGAAATACTTGATTTCTGCGTGAATAATAATAATAGTCGCGGTGAACCATTGATTTGCCTCTCTAGTTCGGATGTGCATATGACCAGCGAACTGAATGAATTTACACGATTAAAATTAACGGATCCAACTAACAGAACCGTGGCCCATATTTTTGAATGCCTACGCTACAATAACCACTCCGGTATAGTCATTCCCGCATTCAATTATCCAAAACACGACCTCTTGAAGACTTTTAACAATTATTTGTTAAACTCAGACGGCTTCCAAGCCTTATCGTGGATTATCTGGTCTTTTATTGCCTATGCAGGAATTATCCTACTCTTAAGGCGAATAAAACGGACCGAGCTTGCCAAATTGACGCCAAAAATTTCAGATATTTCAAAATAAAGCCAGAACTCATGAATAAATTAGGTTAGAAAAAGAGAGGATTAAATTTCCGCAAGTTCTCGTTCTAAATTATTTTTCTTCTTTAGAAGGCGCTTTATCTTTTGCGTCCTTCTTCTGGGCAGGTTTTTTTTTGGCTTGGTCTTTTGGCATAATGTCACCATCTCTGATATTCGATGGTTATTGCGGTTAATTTTTAAAATATAAAAAGTTATTTATTTTAAAATTCCGACTTTCTATCCGTTAAAAGGTGTTTGAACTTTATTTAGCTAAAATCCGAATAATTCGGGGGAAGATGTATTCACAGATATCCAAAGAACTCCCCCCGTGGGTATTGATCAAGTAACGTCCCTCACAAAGTTCTTCGGCACTCTTTTTCACATCCCGGACGAGTTCCAGGAAAAAATTTTTACTCAATCCGCGGTCTCCGTAATCGCCGAGGGCGGTATCATGGCCCAGCATATGAATAATTATATTCGGTTTAAATTGCTCTACTCTTCGAATGAAATGCTGCTCTACTTTCGTTAGATAATCCTTATCAGTTGTAGAGTAGCCCGCATCAACACAAATTTTTGTAGCATTGTCTTCAATCACATCCGTGCTGCAAAAACACACGTGCAGGACGTTCTGGTGCCCGAAAGTTATCTCTCGATCGCCATTTCCATGATGGGAATCGGTATCGAGGATCGCAATTTTCACATTTTTATAAGTCTCTTCCAGAGTTACAAGAATTCCCCCGGAAACGGAAGCATACGTCCCACCCCACCCATAATCTTTTCCTGCGTGATGCCCTGCAGCCACTCCAAAACAGAGTGCATTACGAAACTCTCCTTTCATGATGCGCAGCGCTGCATCACTACAGCCCCCAACGGTTAAGCGGGCACCTTCATAATCCCATCGGTGCTGCAACGTTTTAAAATAGCGGGGTGTATGCACTTTTAATAATAATTCTTCGGAAGCTAAGGGCGGGTTCATTAATCGCACATTTTCTAATTTTAATTCCGTCTCCATTATTCCGGGAAAATTTTGGAATTTATTATTGATGATATCCCAGATTTTCTGATTAAACAACTCATGAAAGTAGACAGAGGTTATCGATGTCATAGTTCAATTCCATCCAATGTTAATCAAGTGGAAGAAATTTTCAGAAATAAAATCTAGTTGCGATCTCAAATGAGTTTCTGTTTAATGCGGTTTTAATAATCGGATCCCTAAAAAAATATATCCAACAGAGATTAAAATTCCTACTAACATGAGAATAATACCTACTCCAAGTATGCTTTCTCCTTCAACCCCTACTAGAAGTGACCCGCAGGTTGCTAATTGAGCGAAATAAAAAAGACCGGGAATTAACAAATTTCCAGTCATACAGTTTCCGTTTAAACGAAAGAGTAAAATTCCAAAAGCACTAATATAGATTAAGGCTGAACTCAAGGTAACTAAGTATAGAATAAAGAGGAGGGGATTCGATATGAGTTGAATCACATTAGAGGTGAGCAAGGATAAGTTTGGGAGAAATATGAAAATATGCACAAAATCCAAATCAAGAGTTGCTGGAGAATTTGATAAGATATAATATATAGGATTAAATATTATATTTATTACTAAGCAGAAGAACGCAACAATAACTAATCTATTCCCTAATTTTGCTTGACGACCCCATTCCCTAATACCGAATTGTAATACGAAGAGGAGGAGAATCCCAATAAAGACACCAAGCAAGGGATATACAATTTGAAGACTGCCGGTTTGGATTTCCGTTTTATTCCCATAGGGAATTATTCCATATGATACCAAATAACCGATTGCCGTTAGGAATATTAAAAGCGTAAGAGGGAGTACTCCGCATAAAATTGCAAAAAAACCACTAATTTTAAATTTACCTTGACTCTTTTTATCGGAATTGATGAAAGTATTAGTGGAATCAGTTGTCAGAAAATTACATCCCATCAGAATTTCCTAAATTTTAATTGTTTGTGTAAAATATAAAGATAATTTCTCTTCTATTAGAAGAGTTTCCATTTTTTTATAGAAAAATAGGGAGTTATATCCATAATTGACTATATTTTAGAGATAATAGTGTAATAATGCGCGCCAAGCCGCTTCATGAATTTATCTCGTTGAAATTCAGTGAAATATTTGAAGGATTGGATCTCCATTTTCAATTTTTTATCAATAAAGGCAACATAATCGTGATTACATTTCTCAGATCGAATTAATAATTTGAAAGGTGTCTCGCTTGCCTCAAATATCTGCTTTAGAAGAAATAGATGATGCTGTAATTTACAATCAGGACAGTCAATGCCCAAGGGATACGTTTCGGGAGTTATCAATTTCTTTTTACTTTGTTTCTCCAACAATTCATAGACGGTCTCCTCGGCTTGAGATGTTTGCGCAACGATATCGGCAAAAGAATTCTGCCCATTACAGAACCGTAAAATCTGAATTTCTTGGAAATTGGCTTTAAATTTATCATCCAATTCTTGCTTAAAAGCAGGATAATAGAGGGGTAGCTCCTTCCCTAATATTTGTTTTTCGATCTTCTCAGCCAGTTTCTCCTTGGGAATAGGGGGGGCTTCCACACCTTTAACAATTGCTATCTCTCCAATCAGCCCGTCTATTATTTCACCAAATTTTTTAATATTTTTTTTAAAGGAAAGGAATTGAGCGATATTGCCCCTGTCCGCAAATAGGACGACGATACTTTTCTCGGAAATCTTAAAAATCATTAAATTCTTGCTGGAGAGGGGAATACAGTAATCCCCAATTTTAATGTAATTCGCACTCATCTGAACGGTGCTCTTTATGATTGTCTCATACGGTTTTAATTGCGAATCGATGCACTTAAAATTCCCAAGGATATCCGTTATGGAGACATATACTCTAAAACCCATATCCGTCATAGACATGGTAATTTGCTGCTTAATCGCATCCCATTGTGCTTCCAAGTTTCACCACGCTTTTAATCCTCTTTATAATCTTCCGATACCTTACCCGTCAGTAGTTTGGAAATCTTAATCGCCATCATTAAATGGTGGAATGGCTTGATTACGACCCGCTTCTTGAGCAGCATCCCAAGCACCACAAACAATTGCTTTATTTTATGAGGAAAACTCCCTACTTGGATTTCCGCGACTTTCCCAATATCGCTAAAAGCGCCCTTAATAATCAGATCCGCCTTATCATATGCCCAATCGTAATACTTCAACCGCGAAGAGTCACACTGGATACATTTCTCGATAACCGTTTTAACGGTCGGTTGAAATAATTCTAATTCACTCACTTTTCCCGTAAGATCCATGGGTTCTTCGATCACCTTCAAATCGGACCAGATCCCACCCCAGCCACAAGCACGGCAAACTACACGTGGGGTAGGGAACTTTTTGTAGGTGATTCCAGGGCGCCCTTCTACTTCTTCAAACTGGACAACGACCGCCTCATGCTCATTTGGCAAGAGGAATTGGATGTTCTTTTTCAGCAATTTCCCTTTTACAAATAGATCTTCTCGCTCCTCGGGGGTCATGGCTCGCAAACAGCCGATTAACAATTCCCCTAAAACTTCGCCCACATCTTTCATGTTACTTGGACTCTCCTTTCCCAATTCCTATTGAAATGATATGTTCTTTTCCGTATGATGGTTCAGCCGGGGATTCGTGCGTAAGGTCAGTATAAATCCCTGAAAACACTTCCTCTTCCGTGAGCCCCCATTCGTATGGCATGATCCGCGGTCCTTCTGGATAGACGAACTCAAACTCCTCATTTTGCCATACCTTTTTATCCTTCAAATTAGGTGGCTTACATCCTAAACTTTGCCGTGGTGTTGGGACCCCTCTATTTTTCATATTCTTTGCGATAGAATCCCACATCTCGGGTGCAGTATCCTTATAGAATTGTATCATTCGTGGTTCAAATCCGTTAATATTGAGTTGATTACTGGTAAGCAACCCCGTCAATCGAATCATGAATTCTGGGCGACCCATAGCAAAGAGGAGGTTCATTATCGGTGGCCAGGGCACATAACAAAAATAATGGTCCGGCATACCGTAGATTCTCTTCGCATTTACGCCGTCCCAAATGTCCCCCATCGCGCTGTAACTGGAGGGGTCTTCAAAAATATTTACCGCGGAGGACATCCAAATAACCGCCATCGAATACGCCGAGGTGGCCCATTGTGGGCTTCGCTCGTTCCGAATGTCCTGGAGGATATCAAGAACGCGAAGTCCCGCCTCTGTGAAATTATTTGACTTCTTCGGAATTTCTCGTAACTTATAACCATATTTGAGATGGCGCCGCTCAAAGACCTCGTCATCTCCAATTAAGTACCAGTAATCTACGGGCACACCATCTTCCATATGACCATTAATTAGGAGATTTATCTCGTAATTTTGATCATTGACGACTAAGAAAGTGATATCTGTTGAGTTCCCATATAAGAGCTTCGTAGTTCCCATTTGAAGGTCTGACCGAACATATAAAACCGGCGGGAAAAACCAGGTGGTTAAAACCTTTTCGGGATGCTGAATTTCTCCGCTAACTGTTTTTTTAGCGGTCTGGACGGCAATCATAAACTTTTCGCTTAAAAATTCAGCAGCATTTTCAAAGAAGCCGAGTTTCGGATCAGTTACCTTTTCCATAAAGTACTTCCAACCCATTTCCCGGAACATACGATAGCCATGCTCAGTGAGGGGCATAAACACTTTAGAGGGATAGGTATCGGGAATATCACCCATTGTGTACGGTGTCATTTTTCTTTACTTCCTCTTTAAATTTTATATTTGTTTTACTATTCGTTTAATTTTAGTTTCTATACAGATAAAAATTGATAGGTTATGTTATGGAAAAGCTCCTATTTATATAATATAGAAGAAATATGCGACAACATTACATTGAGCGGTATTTTTCTAAACCCAGTTCTTTTAATTTCTGTGGAGTGGGCAAGCCCGTTTTTTTATCCCAGCCACGTTCCTCATAATAGTCCTCGAGGAGTTGAGTAGCAATCGTCGGAGTGATGAGGGTGCCTCCATAAAAATCTTGAAATTTCAATTCAATTTCTCCGAATTGGAGGGGTTTGAACCATTGGACGGGAAACTTATCATCTTTACGAGAAAAGCCCTCCCGAGCGTTAAGAACGCGCAGTAGATTCCAGGTACGGACGGCTGCAATCCGTACATCCTCTGGAGATAAATCGAAGCCGGTAACCGCATTATAGAACGCCGTGGCGGATTCTAACCCCCAGAAGCGATTCATATGGGCACGCGCACAGATCCCTAAAGAGGTTAAGACAGTATACCAATCTTCAGCGTAAGATGTTAACCGACCCACATTTAAACCCATTTCCTTTACGGGTGGGGCGAAAATACGCGGGAAAGCCGATTCTGGGATGCCCATTCGATAAAAATGCGGTGTAAAGTCCTCCAAAGGGCGTCCTGGGGCAAAGTATGTGGGCGATCCACCTGAGGCTACATGAGCTCCCTTTGGATTAACGACCTGTTCAAATTCCATAGTGCCTAAACGAACGATGCGGGGATCAAAAACTTGCTCGAGCCCTTTGACTACGAGCATCTCCTTTTCAGTATCTTCATAAACTTCCACTAATTTATTCCAGCCGTCCGCTAAAATGTTTCCAAATCCTTCCCGTTTCGTAATCAGTTCAATTAATTGCATCAACGTGGTATAATCTCGTTTCCATTCGAGTCCTGTTAATTCCTTGGTAAAAAGGCCTTTCTCATACATGCTGGTGCAAAAGTCTAAGAGGGCAGGAACAGTCATGGAATCCAACCCGTATCGTCCGAGGAGGTCAAAGGCTTTTACCGCTTCATTATAAGTTTGTAAATCATCGATTAGAAGCAACAAGAACGGGTTGATTACGGAGGAGGTGTAATTTATTAATCCTGCAAACTCACCTTCTTTAATCTCGAGAATGTCCTTATCCCCCATGGGACAAGAGGGGCAAGCAAACCGTCGTTTCTTCAACTTTTTGAGATAAATCCTTTCACTTGCTTGCTTGGCTTTTCTTTTTCCACTTTCCCCTTTCGCCCCTAACATGGCAGCTATGGGTGCATTCCGCAGCATCCCCAATTTATACAAATCGGCTCGATGCGGGTAGCTGCGAATCCGGTCAAAGAGCTTTTTAAATAATTTATCAAATTTCTTTGGATTGGCAATGCTCAGCCCTTTCGTTCCTTTGGATACAATGGCTTTGAGGTTTTTAGAGCCCAGAACCGCTCCCAACCCGCCTCTACCAAAGGTTGCGGTTTTATCGACTAAGGTCAGGGCGAATTTAACCAGATTCTCGCCTGCCTGTCCTATGGCAATCACCCCACACGACCCGTATTTTGTATTTAAAAAATCAGTGGTTTCTACGATATCTTGACCCCACAGCTGGCTGGCATCACACAGCTCGATATTGTCATCCCAAATCTGGAGATAGACGGGGTGATCGGCTTTCCCTGATATAATTACCTGATCGAATCCGGCCAGTTTTAAATGAAACCCAAAGGACATGCTCCCACAGGAATTCGCAAGGGCTCCGGTTGCCGGAAATTTGGACATGCCGACAATTCGCGAGGCGCCAGGGGTTAAGGTTCCAACCAAAGGACCTGCGCCAATGATAATAACATTCTCCGGAGATAAGGGATCAACTTTAGGAGGAATATAATCGGCGGCCAGCTTTGCATTCATCCCCATACCCCCAATGAAATTTCTAAGATCCTCGATTTTTTCCTTTTTTAAGGAAATTTTGGTCGAAGTTAAATCCACTTCCAAAATGTTGCCAGTATAACCCTTCCATTCCATTAGGCGTTGCCCTCCTTTACCTCTAAAGCGCCATAAAGGCAATGCTGCACACATTTAAAGCAGGAGGTGCAACCCTCTATAAAAGTAATATGCGGCGTTAGTTCATGTGTTACAACCTGAATGTAAGCCTGATCGGGGGCAAAGACGTGATGATAGGTATAAGAACAAATTAATTGGCAGATTCTGCAGCCGGCACATTGATCTTCATGTATAATTATTTCCTTAGCATGTTTTTGCGACAAGGTAATTCACTTTTTTCATTCTTAATAGAATATCTTTGGGGTGGAATTTATTTAAATCTTAGGAAAAATAAAAGGGACCGCCTTTCCGTCGACCATTCACTTCATCTTTATTGAATGGGGTCATCCGTAACTCCTAGTTTTATTCTAGACATAGGAT
>CAYGYC010000186.1:0-8863 GCA_964353755.1 uncultured archaeon
ATCTCGTAATAAATACGCTCAAACGACTGAAGAAAATAGATCGAACGAAGAAATTTATTAGCGATGAACTCGCAAAAATGCAAGAACAAATTTTAACCCAGAATGTAAATCCCGACGCAGTAATGAACCAAATGAAAGAATTCATCCAATCGATGGAAAGCAAAAAGGCTTCTGTATCGATTCCTATAGAAGACAAAATTCAAACAGGTATAACATCGGAGATCAATGTACCAAAAGAAAAGGAATCGATTGGAAAAAATTTGGTGTTTATTAGTTATTCGACTAAAGATAGTGACTTATTCCAAATCTCAAAAATCGCTAAAATGTTAGAAAATTATCGCGACATTGATAAAGCTTTGTATTGGGAAAAAGATTGTGGCGTGAATATTATCGAATATATGAATAAAAATCTGGGAAAATGCAAGGCATTTATTATATTTTGCACTGAACATTCTATCACTTCCAAAAGCGTGGAAGCCGAATGGATGGCAGCATTTCAATTAATGCAAAACAAAAAATTAACTTTAATTCCCGCGTTCCAAGATCCCCAGTTTATTCCCCCGTTATTGTTGCCTTTAGTTCGCGTACACTTTGATCCGAATAATCTCGATAAGTTTGTCGCTAATTTGTATAATGAAATTAAAAAATGGTTGCAGACAAATTAAAAAGGGCCTTCTCAAGTATATACCCGGAATAGTTCAAAGGTCCGATCTACCATTAGCCCCGCACTTTTAAATTGCGTTAATTCTCCGCTCCAGCTTTTTAAATTACTGTGGAATTCTTTTTCAAACTCCTTGGTAAACGCGGCTAATTTCTGCTCCAACCACTCCGAAGTATTCCCATCGACAATCAGAGCCGCGAAAATGAGTTCTCCTTGATTCAAAAGTATTTCAAATCCTTTATAGGACATCTTCCGGATAGGCGCGGTTTCGGATTTGATTTCCGAGCCGAAGCTTTGAATGGCAGTTAGAAAACCGGAAATGAGGTCTGGGTTTAAAACCCAAGTTCCGAATTGGCGATGAAAGATTGTCGCACCAACCGAACGATGAATCACCAATAGATAGCGGAGTTGCAAAAGATACTGTTTTTTATCTTCCATTTCTTTGGGAATCGCCTCTTTTTTCAAGAAATCAATTTGAAGGACTTGCCCCACTTCCTTTTCAATCGCCTGTAAAAATACGAGTGTCGCCTCCCCGATTGGTTTTAGCGTAGATAAGGTAAGCATATCGCTCATAGAATCTAAATTGCCCTCTAATTTTGCATTGGAAAGCAAATAAACAAGTTTATCTTTTAATTGGGCGGGCTTCAGATTAAGGGTTTTAGCGAGATACTTCAGTTCCACTTTATAGCCTTGAAATGCCTTAACTGTGAAGTAAATTTTCCGAATGAGTATATTTTCGGTAATATTGCTCTCAATTTTTTCTAAGGAGTTTGTAATCGCTGTCGATTCTTTCTGCCATGATTCCATTTGGGTCTTAACGAGATTAGAAAATTCCACATACTTTTTCGAATTTTCGCGGTGAAATTGTGTAGCTTGCACGGTCCCTTTTTTCAAATTTGTTTCTATGTTTTTTAGAGAATCTATGAGCTGGAGTTCTTGATTTAATAAATTGTTTTTTTCCATAGCTTCTCGGTATTGGGGGATAAATGCGGAGAAATCTTTACTGATTAATAATTTTTGATTTTTTATAATGCGTTCTAAATTAGATTTCTGTTTTAATAATTCCTTATCTGCAAAAAGACTAGCGGTTTGGTCTAATAGTGTTTGAATTGATTGTTGAATAAAATTCTGGTCTTTATTCCACTCCATAATAATTTCTGCCATAGCCTTTTTGAAATTTTTAAACTGTTTAGTAATCTCCTTTATCGATTCGTTGATTTCATTTTCAAATTTTGTAGATACCTGTCCAAATTCAGAAATTGCCAACTCGATTTTGGATTTAGCCTCTTGAACATTTTCTTGCTTGATTAATTTCTCAGTATTTGTTTTTAGGGCTTCAAATTTTTCAGTTTCTTTTTGAGTGAACTCTTTCATTTTATTTTTCAATTGGGTTTTCTTAAAAAGCTCCGTTTGCACGAGCGATTTGGAGATTAATTCCTCTTTTTGTGTGGTCCATTCCGTTTCTAGTTGATTCAATCCCACATTTAATTGAGTTCGTAAATCATCAAACGCCACGGTAAAATGGGCAAGCGAATCTTTTTGTTGTTTAATGGTGGTTTCTAATTGTGAGCGCATCGTTGCTTTAAAATTTTTAAAATTTTCATCCTGTATTTCTAGCTCTTTCGAAGCTAAATCAAAATTCTTACTCTCAATTTTCTCGTTAATGATAACTTGACTTTTGGCTAAGTTCTCCTTGAAAATTTTAATCGATTCCTCTGATTGCTTCGGAAAATTCTCTCTCAAGGCCGAAATTTTCGAAGCTTCAGCCGCTATTTCTCGCAAAAAATTTATTTTGGAATTTAAAAGGTCCAACCCTTTATTGATTTTTTCTGGTTTTTGGGATATTTCAAGAGACCCTTCCAACTGGGCTTTTTTTTCGGAAAGGTCTTGAGAAAAAGCAGAGATATTTTCATTTATCTGCGTGATTTGTGTATTCGCGGATTCAGGATTCGTATATTGCTGTTGGTAGGACGTCTTGAAATTGTTGGTGAGTAATTCTATTTTATCACTAAAAATTCGAAGATAATCATCAAAATTCTCGATAATGCGTTGTTCCTTGGAAAGAAGGGCATCATGCGCTTTAAATTTTTCTTTTTCTTCTATCTTATTAATTAATTTTCCCTCAATTTTATTTAAATATAGGGTGAGCGATTGTTTTTTAATGGGCCACTCTCTAAAAAAGTCCATCATTATGTCTTTGAAATCTAGATATTTAAATTCTGATGGAATTTCGGTTAAATTTTTCTCATAATCTTCTAATTTATTAAAGAAATTCGAATGTTCAAGTTCTAACTTCTTCCGTGCCTCGTCGGGTTCACCTTTTTCTATTAATTTCAAAACTTCTTCTTCGATTATTTTTATAAAATCGAGTAATTGGTGATATTGCGTTTCTATAAACTCGCGCTTAGGAGAAACTTGCGCTTTTTCTTTAAAAATCGCTTCAACGGGGACCTCGTTCTCTAAAAAAATGAATTTTCGGGGAAGCCGCACCTCTTGAAACACAAAACCTTTTTTTCCTTTACGAATTTCTCCTTCCAGAAATTTATTGGCTAAAAAATCAATTATCACCGTTTTAACGCGTTCTTCGGCATTTGCAATTTCGAGATTTTTACCAAATTCACTTAAGCTAATTTCAGATTGCTTCCCGGCGATACTTATTAAACCTTTTCCGATTTTTTGGGTTAATATATTGCTTTTCTCTAAATAACCCTGAAAAAAATCGAGTTGATCTAAGATTTTGCCAACAAACCAGGTTTTCGAGAGGAGATGATAAGCTATCCCTTCCACAAAATCACTTGAGACAAAATTCTTCTCACCCAGCGGTGCGAGATAGATTTTATTCACGGATATGGCTGCTTTCAGAATTGCCTCCTCGATTTGTTCGTTTAAATAATCAGAAATTATCATAAAGGTAAGGTATGCCTGAATAGTACTAACTAAATTTGATCGCGTATCCATTATTTTTTCGGCATATCCGCCATCGCTTTCCCGTCTTAACCCTGAAACAAATTGATGAATGGGTCCTAATTGTACTAAATCGATTTTCTTCATCAGAAAAAAGGGCAAGACGCTCCAAAATGTATCAGATATTCCAGGAGTCTTTTTATCAAGTCCAAATCCGCTATCCTTATGTTGGAAACTGGTAAGATTTCCTAGAAAAGGTAATAAATCTATTTTTTCCTCATTTTTTAGAAGATAATAGCATAATATTTGAAATATACGCTCCACTTCAAGAGGATATTGATTTTTTTGGAGAAACTCACTCAGTTTCTTCAGATTAATGATGTTTTCAAAACTATCTAATATCATTAATGTGTTGAGCGTAAAGAAAGCGGTTTTATAGGAGACTTTCTTTCCTTCCTCTTTAAATCCCTGTTTTTGCACGTTCTGAATATATTCAAGGTCTTGAAGGAAACCCGATTGGCAAGTTTCACACAGCGTTACCCATTTAACCCCTGCTACAGGAGGGCTCTGAAGCGGTTTATTGCAAATAGCACAATGTGTGAGATCCGGCGTAAGAGACGCGTTACAATTAAAACATACTTGCGTTTTGAAAAGTTGCCTTTGCCCACACTCTGGGCAAAAGCTTTCAATACTTACATCTTCTGCAAAGAGCCCTGCCATATACAAAAGTCCAATGGCATAAAAGGTGGATTCAATATCGGCTAGTTCGCCTTCAATCTTAGAAGTGAACCCCCCCGATCCCATTCGGTGTTTTAATACATGGGAGATCAGTGCTTTTTGGTTAATTTCTGAAGATTTGCCCAGCTTTATTAATCCTACTAACGCCCAAAACATTTCCTCTAAGGAATTACAAAATCCCTCCGGACTCTGCATTGATTTTATGAATTTATAGAGCGTAATTGTATCAATTGGAATGTTCAATTGCGATTTGGGCTCTTTAATGTCTGACAGCCATGGAATTTTGTTTAACATACACAAACCGATTTAAACAAAATTTATTTCTTCAATATAAAAATTATAATTATACAATTAATAAAGAAGTTTTTTTATAAGATTTTATTGAAAACGAAATTGAACGGAGCTATGAAAAAGGATGCCAGGAATTGTTGGATATGGCGTTAATTTGCCGTATTATCGGATAAAATTTTCGGATATTGCTGAAGCCTGGAATAAAAAGGATTCAAAAATACCTGGAGAAAAAACTGTTCCCGCCCCGGATGAAACCCCACTGACTATGGGCCGAACAGCTGCCACTAATGCGCTAGAGCATGCTAATATTCCGCCTGCAGAAATTGGTGCCGTATATTTCTGTTCGATATCAAGCATGATAGAGGGATCTCTTGCTCAAGATATTGCCATTGCATTAGATTTGAAGTCAAATGTCACTATTGCCGACTTACACGGATCCCCCCGAAGCTTTACTATGGCAATTCAAATGTGTTTGGATGCCTTGCAAAAACGGATTAAATACGGTGTAATTATTGGATCTGATATTCTCGTAGGAGGTTTAGGAACCGGACAAGGGGACCCGGCTTCTGAATACGTTTCTGCCGCTGGAGCTGGCGCATTGATTCTCGGAAATGAGGGCACTATCGCTGACTTTGAAGCCACCACCTCGTATATGACCGGCTTGAAGGAAAGATGGCGGGATTTAAATGAACGATTCCCCCGGATTGGTGAAAGCCGCTTCATTCGTGATTTTGGATATGTCGACCACGTCGTAAAAGCGGGAAAAGCGCTTCTTGATAAAACAAAACGACCCATAAATGATTTTCAGCATATTATTTTACAACAACCTCATGCGCAATGGATTCAGCGTGCCTTAGAGAAATTAGGGGTCAGTAAAGATGCGCTGAAAAAAAGGCTCACGGCCCCCGGCTTTCTCATTAGCAAATTCGGGGATATTGGAGCAGCCTGCCTTCCTGTGGCTTTAGCCGAAGTATTCGATAATGCACAACCCGAAGAAAAAATCCTCACCGTGTCCTACGGCTCAGGAGGAAGCGACGCACTCAGCTGGATTGTCAAACCCCCCCTTCAAGCGAAAAAAGCGAAAGCCGTTCCCGTTGAAAAATTCCTCAAATACAAAGAGTACGTCAATTATGTAACGATGCTCCGCTACAATAAAGTAATTTCCCAAATCGTTTAGAATGAAAAGGAGTGGATGAATATTTCAACACCTGTGCTTTATAGAGAATTGCCGATCAATTTAAAACTCGAAGGAATGAAATGCAAGAAATGCGGCTTTATCGCCTACCCGGAATATCACCGAATCTGCTTAAGATGTGGCGCTATTGACCAGTGGGATAAAGTAAAAGTCAGTAAAAAAGGTACGGTATATACGTATATCATTTCTTATACGCTCCCACCCCAATTTCCCTCCCCTTTGCCCCTAGCCATTATTGATTTAGATCCCCCCGGCGGACGCATTTATGCTATTTCTACGGAGACCAAAGCTGAAGATATGAAGATAGGCTTACGCGTCGAATTGGATTTTCGCGAAATTTATTATGCAGAAGGGATCAGTACCCCATCTTTTAAATTTAGACCAATTAGGGAGTGATTGTGAATGCATAAAGATGTTGCTGTAATTGGAGCTGGAATGATTAAGTTTGGCGAGCTTTTTGAGAAAAGTTTAGATAATATGATAGAAGATTCCTATATTAATTGTTTGAAAAGTGTCGATAAAGGGATTGACCCGAAAGAGATTGAAGCCGCATGGTTTGGAACTGCATGGGATCGATCAGGGGTCACACTTTCTGTTCCTACAGGACTTTTTCGGATTCCCATCAGCAGAAACGAGAATGGTTGTGCTACGGGTTCTGATGCGTTCCGAAATGCCTGCTTTGCCGTGAAAGCCGGAATTTACAAGGTGGCTCTTGTCTGTGGCGCAGAAAAAATGAGTGATACGCCCGGAGGTCTCATAGGTAAAGCCGCCACTGAGGATATTTGGAAAGCACGAGCGCGCACGATGCCTGCCTTTTTTGCATTACGAGGAACTCGACATTTTCATGAATTTGGTTCAAAGCGAGAACATCTAGCGATGATTTCTGTTAAAAATCATCATAACGGGAGTATTTATCCCTACGCAATGTATCAATTCGAAACTACAATTGAAGCGGTCTTGAAAGCGCCGATGGTGGCATATCCTTTGGGCTTGCTAGATTGCTGTCCGATCACTGATGGAGCTTGCTGTGTGCTCATCGCTTCTGCGGATGTAGCGCAAAAATACACTGATACACCCGTTTGGTGGCAAGGAGCTGGCTGTGGCGTAGATAGTTGGATGCGGGGCTTCAATGATGACTTCATCGGCTTCCCCGCCACCACTGTGGCGGCAACGGAAGCCTATAAGATGGCAGGGCTCACGCCGAAAGACATCCAAGTGGCAGAAGTCCACGATTGTTTTACAGTTACTGAGATGCTGGATTATGAAGACCTCGGCTTTTGTGAGAAAGGCAAAGGGCACAAGATGATCGAAGAGGGCATCGTGAATTTGAATGGATCATTACCTGTCAATCCATCAGGCGGATTAATTGCGAAGGGGCATCCTATTGGCGCTTCTGGTGTAGCCCAAATTGCGGAGCTTTATGAGCAATTACGAGGGACCGCGGGAAAAGTCCAAGTTGCAGATGCCGAAATTGGCTTGCAACATAATATTGGATTAGGACGCGGAGCAACAGGCTCTGCCAGCGTTGTAAATATTTTACGTCGCTAAATTTATTTCCTCTTTTTTTTAGTCATTCCCTTTTTTCGGCCGATTTATTAACACGATTGCCACGGCAATCAATGGGATCGCCACTAATAGCGCATGAGTTGGGATTTCACCCAAGATGATAAAAGCAAAAACCGTGGCGATTATCGGTTTTAATAATGCCATGCTGATCCCTCGCGAAACCTCAATCTTTTTGATCCCAACAAAAAAGATGAATAGTCCAAAACCCGTCGAGATGATTGCTAAAATCATGATAATTATCCAATCATTCAGACTATAGATGAAAAAAGTATGGATTTCAGGGGTAAAGAACAGGACTATTATGATGGGAATGCAAGCCAGAAAAAAAGCGAGGGTCGTAAACTTGATTTCCACATTTCGGACTTCCGAAAGACGTTTAAAAAGCATTTTCCCGGTGACCGAATAAAACGCCCAAACCGCCGCTGCAAGCAAGAGTAACAAATTCCCTATCAGATAACTCACATCAATTAACAGATTAAATTGGAAATTTGTAATTAAAATGGCGGCTCCCATAAATCCTATAAAATAACCTATTAACTTTAACGCAACATTGGTTCTTTCATTGAGCAAATATATGCTGTAAATGCTGATGAATATCGTATAAGTCGTGTACGTCGCCGATCCGATATTCGCAGGAGTGGATTGTAAGCCGATAAAATAAATTATATTGGAAATCCCCAGCGCTACCATGCCGGAGAAAAGCATTAACCCCTTTTTATTTGTTTTCAAAAAGGAAAAGAGATCCTTTGTATCTTTCCTCAGGACTAATATGACTAACAAGAAAAGGCCACCAAAGAAAAATCGTAAAAAAGATAATGAGACGGGCCCGACCGACCCCTGAAGCATTTTGACCATGATTTCACTAAAAGACCACGTAAAAACGCCAATAAAGCAAAATAAATACCCTTTATAAGTGTCCTTCATGGTTCTCTCACGCCCCATTCCGGGATCATTAGTGGCTTATTTGGAAATGTAGCGATTAATTCCGTATATACAGGGTCCAGGATGTCTTCGAAACTTACCCAGGGTTCAGAAGCGGATTGAGCCCCATAGACACTGATGCCAATCCAATCAATATAATCATCGCCCGGATAATATGCATCAATCGAGTTCCAAGGTTCATTCGGAAAAGATTCACAGTTAGGGTGAAAATACCAGGTAACATTCGTTGCGCCCGTAGAATTGATTATTTCAATAATATGGCTAAATGCATCAATATACCGTTCTGGACCATCAGCTTTTGCTGGATCTCCATACCCCTTGGTCATGCTCCCTCCTTGAAAGGTTCCAGACCATGCGAACCAATCACCATTCATTTCTACCCCAAAAGTTGCCATCACGGGGTGGCTAAATTTAATGAGTACATGTGCCCAATTGGTGAGAAATTGGTCGAACTCCCCATCAATAATTCGTTGAAGCGAATAATTTTCCTGATAGCCATAGGGTTGCCAATATGGTTCGCCCCAGGGCATGAATCTCAAAAGCGGAACAGCACCATAACTTGCTAT
>CAYGYC010000187.1:0-8853 GCA_964353755.1 uncultured archaeon
GATTTTGTGTCTAGCGAGGCGGAGGGACAAAGTGACAACCAAAAGTTTTTTTTCGAAGATTTCGAGAGTAGACTCGATCCTCAGAAGTGACAAGCAAAAGTTTTTTTCGAGAGAAGTGACAGTGAAAAGTTTTTTTTGGGGGAGTAGTGGGAAAAAGTGGCGGGCAAAAGTTTCTTGGATCGTGGCTCTTTTCGAATGGTTGGATTGAAAAAGTGACTTCGAAAAGTTTCTTTAATAACATTTTAAGGCTAGAAAAGATGGGATTTAGAAATGGCTTTAAGTCATCTTGAGTTTCTCTCGGATTCAGAGTTAAAGACTTAGTCTCTTTACCTTTTTTGAGAAGTCCAAATTAGCCCTCCGTATGGCTTTTTCTGAGAATAAATGAGGTTTCTTATTTAAATGTGAAAATGTTTAAATGTTTATATTAAAGAGATAACTACAATGACATCTGTAACTATTTCAGAAAAATTGCGTAAGAGACTGAAAAAATTAGCCGCAGAATATGATACCACTCAAGGTGAGATAATAGAAAGGGCTTTGGATATGATGGAAGGTAAAAAACCAAATACCAAGGACATTTCAAAAAAAGATAATGAAATTGAAAATATTTTACATAAAAGTTCACAAGAAGTTCGACAGAAAGATCCAAGACTCAAAAGAATACATGAAATTCTAGAAGCAGATGGGATTTCAATTGATGACATAATTTCATATACCTGGGATACTAATGAAGATTTCACTGGATAGTAATTGCTTTCGAGATCCGAAATTTATCGATTTTTTAACGCAAAACAGCGATTTAATTGAAGTTCATATACCAATTATTGTGTTTATCGAAACGTTAATTTGGTTTAAATTAAGAGGATTAAAATTGGATGATTTTGAATATGAATTAAACAGGCTAAATGCAAAAATTGATTTATTGGATAAAGAGATTGGAAATAAGATTTCAGATATCGTAATTGACAAAGAAAAGATTTTCCCATTTAAAGTACATGCTCGAGATTACTTTATTGGGGCAATAGCCGAGTTTAACAATACCATATTAATTACATATAATATAAACCACTTTAAGAGGTTTCAATTACAAGTTTTAACACCCGAAGAATTTATCACATCATTCTTAAATCAGAAATAATGTAAAATGGACCCTTTTAAGTCAGATTATCAATTATATTCAGAGAAAAATAACTTTTTTACGTCGGATTGAACAGACTCGAAAATTTCTATAACAATAACATTTATCGAAGTGGTGGAAAGAGATTCATTTTCTAATTCTTTCATCTTTTTTAAGGCTTCAGTTTTGCCTCTTAAATAATCAATTAAAAGATTGGAATCAAGGCACTTCATAAATTATTTTTCTTCCTCATTGCGAATTGCTTTTGACCAAGAAGACCATATATTTTTGAGATCCTCGTTTAACATTTTTTCTTCTTCATCGGAAACATCCCATTTGCCAAAACTTTCGAATATTCTACCAAACCGTTTTGTTAAACGTAAAATTACGTACGAAAAACTTTCATTTTTCATTTTTTCCTTTAAAAGAAATTCATAAGCTTCTTCAGAAATCGTTACCGTTTTAGACCCCATAAGGATAGAAAGTTATAGTTTATTCATAAAGTTGATGTCAATTTATAGTTAAACTTATTTTAAAGTATTTTTTTGGTTATTCAAAGATCAAAAACAAGTACATGCAAAGCAAGTGCGATGGTTGAATCCATCCTATTTTCTAACAGATTTGAAAAAAAAGAAAGAAAGAATTTAATTTTTTCGTTTTACGAACAAGCGAACCCCGATCAGCGCAAGCATAGCGAGACAGAGGGAAGTGATGGTGATCCAGGAAGTCCCAATGTCCAAGCCGGAGCTAAATTGAACTTCGATCTCAAAATCGCCGCTACCATCCCAGACATCGACGAAAAGATAGTGATAGCCGGAATATTCAGCAGTCCACTGAATTTCTTCGGGATAATCGTACCGTATGCTGTAGGCTAAGTCGTTTAAGAGGTTATCACAGAGATAGAGGTCGAAATCATTCTGCGAACTATCGCCGTAAAGTCTGAAGGTGACGGTTTCTCCTTCGTCTAGATATACTCGGAACCACATGCCGCCTGAGGAGGTGGGAGCCGGTAGGGTCCCCGTTGCAGAAGGCACACTGGAACTGAGCGAAATCGCCGTTCCATAGGAGAGACCATCTTCTGGACCTGTCGAATCTGCTATATCAATACTGAGCGTGTAAGCTCCAGAGCCATCATACGGATAGATGCGAATGACATATTCCCCATCTACTGGAATGTACGTGCTGCAGGGATCTGGATAGCTGCTTCCAATCGCCGCCGTGAGGAGTTCTCCATAGGGACTATAGACATAGATATCAAAATCGGACCCCCCCGCTCCTGAGAGGAGGGTCACGACTAAGTATTTGCCGGCAGGCACGAAAATCTTAAACCAGGCGCTGGAATCGGTGGGATCCGGACCCGGCATGAGCCCATTGAAAATACCTTCATTAACCGTCATGGCAGTTTCATAACTACTGCCCCCCGCAATTGAAGAGATGTTAATGATTACCGTCAGGGTCTCATATTTTTCGTAGTAATTTGGAAAACTGGCTCGGATCAGCAAGGTAAAGGTGATCACTAATCCACTCGGCGCCGAATTACTCACCGAAAATTGGAAATCCTTCAGTTTAGTTGTTCCTTGATTCATTGATCCATAGGTTTGAAATCCAATCAGCATATTGATGTTCGCATCGGCACAAGAGAGGGTTCCATTCACCGCAGCCGCATTCACGGTTCCGGTATTCATGATGGTAATGGAGACATTGATGGTCTCTCTCTGTTCTACAATCCCATCGTTATCGTTGTCTGCATCGAGACTTAGAGGATCCTTAAAGATATAGTCATCCAGGGCTAATTTGTAGGGTGTTCCATAATAATAGGTGCTTAAAAACGCATCCCAGTTGGTTTCTTGGGGTAAATCAATGGTGGATGCATAGCCACTATCGTAGTCAGAAGAGCTTTCTGGGAAGTAGATGGCAATTCCACAAGCCCCCGGATTATTACGTTGTTTATTATTTTTCACTGCATTAGTAATTCTGTCATTGAGGAAGTCACAAGCATCTTCCATTGGAGTGCCAGAAACTCTGGATGCGAGCTCCAAGGCGAAGTCTTTTAAATCGATGATTTCAGTATAGTAAAACTCTTGGGTTACCGCGCGCGCCGCCGATATGGTACTGGGGGAACTGATAGCCAAGTTGGAAATATTGGCGGTGAATAGATTGAAGGCGTACAATAAACTATTCATTGCAGCCGAACGTACATCTACGGCAGAGAGGGTAATATCGTAACTACTGGAATACGAGGCGTAGTAATCGTTTACCATATCCGTTGCGTAAGTTAGGGCGGTTTGGCTGGGAGAGGCACATAGGCTACTGATTATATCGTCATAGGGGTACCCATAACCTGGAATGGTTTCTTCAGACGCCACCATATAATCCACAGACTCCCGGATCTCGTATTCAAGTTCGAGTAATTGCACCAAGCAGGCATCAAAGGCAAGGATATCAATGCGTTTTCCTGCAGCAGTGCAAGCTTCGGTAATGGCTTCATCCATTTCATCAAAGGTCAAGTGATCATTGTCGGTATCGTCCCAACACGCTCCCATTATTCCTCCGCCATGATCCCACAAATCTAGGAGGTAATGGTCGGCGGGGTGATTATTGAAGACATAGCTGATAAAATTCTTTAAGGTGGCTTTGGCACCCATATTGGGTTCGGAGGGGAATCCCGTGGTTAGAATGGTAGACACAATACTCGAGGAAGTATCATGGATAATTTGGTAGGTTTTTGCGCCGGAATATTCACGGTCAAGAAATACGATAACCTTGACTTCACTCGAACCGGAATAGCCAGATTCCATCTCATTAACATCTTCTACTCCGTAGGAATCCAGATTATTGTCAGCATCGCAATACACCATGTAAACCCACTTCGGGTTTACAATTGTTGGCTGGAGCTCAGAATTCGTAAGTGGCTGGTTGGTAGGGAAGAGTAAGGAAGATCCGACGAGGCTTAGGGTTAAAAATGAAATGAAGAGCAATTGAATTAAAAATATACGTCCTTTTTTCACGGTTTATCTTCTCCTTCATACTTAGGTAGCATAATATACACTACTGCCGCGGCAGCACTGATCCCAAGGATGATGATGATATTCCAGATTAGGGGAGTTTCAAACAGGTGGACCACTTCTACTTGGAAGGGAGTCGTGGCATTGCCGTAGTAGCGCTGATTGGAGCCATAATCAGTGGCCCAGAGGTAATATTCTAATCCTTCAAGGGTCACATTTTCGCCGGGGATGCTACCATACCAAATCCCTTGATTAGCAGTGCCAGAGGCAGGATCGAAGCTAATTGTCCCAAAAGAAGCGTTCGAACCCTGTTCGTGGTAGGCCAGGGTAACAGATTCCACTCCAAACTCATCGGTGACTTCGACACTGATGGAAAGGGCTTTCCCTTCAACAGCAAATAGTAAGGGGATATGATCAAAAGCGGGTCCAATGATATCCGCCATTCGAGCATGGATCATAATATTCCCACTCGCATAGGGTTGCCATGAGCCACTTTGATTGGTATAGCTACGCCCAGCAATCGTATTAGTATCAACTCCCACAGCCAATTTGGGGGAATCATCGGATTTCCACTGCACGACTACATAAAAATCGGAGACGTTCGCCGAGGTGAAAATGGGCCCGGCATCGAAATTGATATTATAGGGAGGGGGCCCTAGGTCATCTGGTGGATCAAAGGGCGGCATGATCACCGCATAGTTCACATCCAAGACCCAAACGCGAATTTTGGAGAGGGCGGAAGAATTGCTATACAGTCGAATGCCACTCAGTTGGAAGTTATCGACGGGCGGGGGAAAGCGCACAGCAACGGTGTCATTGACTTCAAAAGTAAGGTACGTATTAGCCACCTTATCATCATAGTAGATAACATCCCACTCCGCTGCGGCATTAGTTGGAGAGGGGAGGAGCACCAACGCAAGGCATACCAATGCGGTTAAAACTAAGATCTTTCGATGTTTCATTTCAAACACTTTCCTTAATCGAATCGTTTGAAGTTCTTGGCAATATACGCGTTACTCAGGAGCGCGATTCCAAAGACAACAATTTCCAGTATCATATTTAACGAGCCGAATAAGCCAGAATTAATCACTAAATGCATTACCATGGTGAAAGCGACTAATCCCATGAGAATCAGGCTGATGCCGGCGGCCCACTCTTGCTCACGCGTTATCCCAACGAAGCATACAACACCAATTGCGGCAAAAGCAAATGTGGTAATAACGGACATTAAGAAGAATCCTTCAAAGGCTTCGACGATATAGGAAGGCCCACTCAGATATTCAGCAAAGGGCATGATTTCAATAATGCCATAAACGCTCAGCAAGGCGAGAATCGATTGAATGCATAAGATTACTGAACTTACAAGGAATAAATAGCCAACGATTTTACTGCCAGTATAGATACGGGGTTTAATTCGTTCTCCATACTTATCTCTTTTTACATCTTGTTCTGTCATTTCCTATCATCCTTTTGTGCATTAGCATTTTCTCTAGTGGAGTTAGAGTTTTTAAATTCATTGATTTAATATCGGTCAGTTTAAACGCCATAAAGTTAGTAGGATTTGATCAAAAAGAAAATTGAAAATCATCGTTTTGTAAGAGTTCCGGGTTCCTCAGGATTAATCTCTAGTAACGCGACACCCAAAACTAGGATTAGAAATTATTATTAAGTTCTTTATATTGAAAAATTATTTGATTTGAAACGCTTTTAAATTTTAAAATTAATTTCGCTATATGCTTTTTAACATAACATTTGTAAATATAAATAAAAGTTAAATATTGAAAAATCAATACAAATCGGGTAAAATAAATAAGTTTTAGGATGAAGTAAAATGGGAGTCGAAGGGAAACCTTCTAAAATAGAAAGAATCGGGAAATTGGAAAGAATTAGAAAGATAGAACAGTTAGGTGCTGGTCCACAGGTTTGGTTCTTTTTAGATCGAAAAATATTTGGCGATTTAAAAGAATATGATCTAAAAATGAAAGAAAACCCACAGAAAATCTTTGGTATTTATGCAAATGAAGAAAAGAATAGGTCTATTACGGAAATTTTTAAAGATGATTTGCAACGATTGATTCGCAGTAATCTTCCCCAAATTAGAATACTTTTCGGTGACAACGGAACCGGAAAATCTACGCACTTACAATATTTCAAGAAGATTTTAGAGGATCATTATCAGAATTTATATTTATTTATTGAAATCGACCTTCGGCATATTGCTGAAAAGACCGAAGAAGGATTATGGTTAGAAATTTTTCATCAAATTTATGATTCGATTCATAAAAGAGAAGATATCGTTAAATTATTACGTGAGCATGATGAGCGGGATTTACTAAAAATTTTCAAACACACCAACATTGCTAAAAATGTTAAGACTTTCGGACAAGATACTTCTGAAACTTTTTTTTATGGAGATGAATTCCAAAGAATCTCTAATATTCAACGATTTTTCAATGGAATTATTGACATTCTAATGGAAAGAAAGATATTAACAGTCATTACTATTGATGAAGTTCAACATATCGAGAATTGGGGCGAACCAATATTTCAAGCATTTTTAGAATCCTTCATTTCCTCAACGTATGATAGATATATGAATCCATCTAATGAAGCACGTCTTTATCTAATTCTATCTTTCCTTCTGAAAACTCCAGATTCCCGAGAGGACAAATATAAGTTTCTTGAAAAACATAGTCCAGGTTTTGTTTCCCGAATGAAGGGAAAAGAGATTATTCTTTGCAATTTTTCGGAAAAAGAGCATCAAGATGCCTTAAAGCTTTGTGCTGAAATTACCAATTTAGCTCTAGAAGAACAAAAAAAATTCGCGGCTGAGATAAAATCAAGTATGACATATTGGGTTTTTCGGACAAACCCGCGTGAATTCGGTAAGTACATAAAAGATGTTTATAAAAGATTAGGATTCCTTACATTAACCCCTTCAGAACGATGCCAAATCTATGAAAAAGAAAGTCGCGACCAAATTACCCATATTCTCTATCAAAAAGGATTTTCCTACGTTGCGACAGGTCCTGAATGTGTTCAAGGGTATAATTTTGATGTTTACGCCGAAGATAGGGGACGTGATATACCCAAAAAATATGCTTTTGGTGAAATAAAGACAACTCAACGCAAATCTTTAAAATCGGAAGTCGAAAAATTTTCCAATTGGATCAAAGACCTTAAAAATACTTCTAAATACAATAAATCTGGTAATTTCTATTTCCTTATTTCCCCTTATGACCCTACTTCGGCCGTACAGGAAATTCTCACTCATTACGCAATTGAGTGGTTTAAATTCGAACTTCCTGAATTGGTATTTGAAGAAGAATCTATTTATGAAGAAAAAGCCGAGAAAATCCCAGAACTTGTAGAAGTGAAACCTAAGGAAATTCAAGATTTCTTCATTGAAAAGCCTGTAGCGTCTCCAAAAATTATAACAGCACCTAAAAAAGAGAAAAAACCAAAATTATTAAAGAAGAAAGTCATTATTTCAGAAACCACTTCTCTTAAAGAAATAAAAATAGCCGGGCTAGGGCCAGCACGACTTAAAACATTAGAGGAACACGGAATAAAAACAATTAAACAACTAATAGATGCTAAAAATATAAAGGGAATAACAACGAGATTTTTATTAAGTTGGAGACAGGAGTATCAAAGACTCTTAAATCCGTAGTAAGGGAACAGGTAGAGGCACTTTTTGAAAACTCTTAGGATTAATTTCCATGAGAAAAAATATAATCAATTATAAGATTTATTATTTATGTGGATTTCAACCCTTGTTCGAGTTCTTTGGCTCGTTCTGTAAGGAGGGATTTCATTTGGCGAACGTCGTGGTCGATAGTTCGCATGTTTAATTTGTTCAAAGTATCCGGGACAAAATTATAAGTATCTAAATAAATATTAGGGACATATTCACTCATCCAAATAATTATAATATCGATGAATCTACAAGTTTTCACTAGAAAAATCCAGCGGCGTGTGGAATATGAAACTGGTAATCTTTGGAGCAACGGGTGGCACAGGTAAAATCCTTGTTGACCAAGCTCTTGCTTTAGGAAATGAGGTTGTTGCTTATATTCGCAATCCATCGAAACTCAACATAGAGAATGAACATTTGGAGATTGTACAGGGTGAATTAGATAATAAAACGTCAATTGAAAGTGCCATTAACGGCGCAGATGCGGTCATTAGTGTATTAGGTCCCCACGCCCGTCAAAAAGGAAAACCGATTACATTCGGGATGAAAAATATACTTGCTGCAATGAAAGTTCAGGGTGTGCGCCGGCTTATTATCACCTCTACCCTAAGTGCCAAGGACCCGAACGATTCGCTCAATTTCAAGACAAAAGCGATGATCGCCCTTGTAAAGCTCATAATGCGGTCGGCATACGAAGATATAGTCAGTGTTGCAGAAACTGTCCGTGCATCTGATTGCGATTGGACGATTGTGCGCATAGCGATGCTCAACAATAATCCCAAATCAGATAAAATCAAAGTCGGTTATATAGGTAGGGGGGAAGTGGGGACAACGATCTCACGAGCTGATTTGGCCGATTTTTTGCTCAAACAAGTTGAGGACACAAAGTACGTGGGGCAAGCACCTGCTATCAGTAATTGATAGCGATTTATGGTGAAAAGAAAGATGAAAGATGACCCAATAGAACTGATACAAATTGTAAGTATTATTAATGTTATATATATAATTTTGACACGGATAGTTGTAATTTTTCT
>CAYGYC010000188.1:0-8845 GCA_964353755.1 uncultured archaeon
GATGGAATTTATTTTTACTGGAGACAGGATTGATGCTGAAACAGCGCATAAGCTAGGGCTCGTAAATAAAATTGTCCCCCATGACCAATTATTTGATAGAGCGCTTTCCTTTGCCAAGGAACTTGCGCGCAAGGGATCATTTCTCCTGCAACTCGCGAAATTAGTAATTAGAAAAAGCGCACCGGCTACTCATACCGATCGGTTACGATTGACCACTGCGGCGGCCGAGTTGATAATAAAGGGGACTGATCAAGAGGCGGGGCTTAAACGGCTGCGAGAGAAATGATTAATTAGATTAAAAAGATGACGAAAGACGATGGCACTTCCACGAGAAAATGCAAGTCCGATGCCGGAATGGGTAAAAGACACCCCAAAAAAAAGATTTCCGTCCCCCTACAATTTTTCAGAAAATCTACGATGGCTTTGGAACAATTTATTCGGACCTTCCAAAAAGTTCAAACAGTTGACAGATTTTCTGCCGGAAAAAACGACTTTAAATGTGATATCCCCTAAAATCAAGATCGGATTCGTGGGGGATATCATGCGCATGAAGAATAAAGACTTGCAGTTTAGTCCTGAGCTAGTAGATTTTGTAAAAAATGTTGATTTTTTAGTGGGAAATTTTGAAGGGACAATAAGTGGGGGCAAGAAGGCCTTTATGGCCCAGGAGCATTCAGAGAAAATTTTAAATGCATTAGAAACCTTTTTTCCTCCCGAGCGCTTCGTTTTATCCTGTGCCAACAACCATGCGGGCGATTTTGGATGGACTGCATTCAATAAATCCTATCAATTGTTAAAGGAACACCACTTTCAAACCATCGGAAGGCGCGATGAACCGTCAATCCTATTAAAAAACCAGATCAATGTGGTGGCGTGTACTGGCTGGTCCAATCAACCACAAACGCCCTATATCGTTTATCTCAAGGAAAATGAGGACTATTACAACCCCAAGGCGGATTTCAATATTTTATATCCGCATTGGGGCTATGAAATGCAGTTATACCCTAATCCGAACCAAATTGAGTTCGCAAAAAGTCTGTTGAATAAATGGGATATGATTATGGGACATCATTCCCACTGTCCGTAACCGGTAACGGCCTATGAAATAGATGCAACAAAGAAATTAATCGCCTATTCCTTAGGGGATTTTTGTATCGCAATTCGGTTGAAAAAGTACCATCATGGAATAATTGTTAAATTGAAATTAGGTCCCGGAAATGGTGGCTGGAAAGTTGGAGAAGTAGAATGGAAATTTACCCACATCCATCGAATTAACAAATCCACCTTAGAAGTCCGATTATAATATTATTAACACAATCCTTATATCAGAAAAGACGGAATTTATCATATTATTAACCACGTGTTAAAAAGAGAAGACCTAATAGTAGAAACTGTAATGTACGATGAGGAAAATGACTGAACACGAAATGACCCGAGAATTGCGGCGGCTGGTATGTTTAATTGCGGAAGCTACAAAATCGAACAATAAATATGGAGCACTAGCCATCAAGGATTTGTCCTTAAAAGGGTTAATTAACAAAGGAATACTGACCAAAGCGCTAGATTATGATTACGCCCCCGCATCAATAATGTATTTAGAGAATCGGCGCTATATAAATATCAGCCAGGAAGCAGAAGACGATCTAGGGGATCTCCGGGACCTGAAATTAATAAATCGCGTTCGACTGGCAACAAAAAGTCATGCTTTTATTTATGCATACCAATTGACCGATAAGGGAATTAGATTTTTAGAATACATACCAAAAGAGGATAAAGAAGCGGTAGAGCCTCTTGTGAAATGCAAGAACGGTCATAACTACGATATCAAAATAACTTCAGATGGAATATTCTTCATCTGTGAGAAATGCAATATTAAAATCGATTCTGAGATTACGGATATCGAGGAAGTCGCATATAAGAGCATACCCGTGAAGATTAAAACCCAACTAACAAAATTGAAAGATCTGATTTAATGACAACTATTAAAGATGAATTGACGTCATATATATTCTTGAAGGATTTAAAAATTCTAATAGCGGAATATATTCCTTTCGGGACTAATCATATTATTGCCTTCAATGAGGAATTAGATTGCCAAAGAAGAGTCAAAGAAGGGCTTATGACTTCTTTCATTGATACGGATCTCGGAAAAGCGACTTTCGAAATTAAAGAGGAGTTAACAAAAGTCAACATCGTGCAATTTGATCCCAATGACTATGTGATTTTTAATGCTTCCATTGTTTACAAGGAAGTTGTAGAACAGCAAGAGGAAATTACGGTTTACGTGGATGCCTATGGCCGCGTATTATATGGCACACAACTTTTAGAAATCGATGGTAGTGAAAAATTCTCCATCGACAAATTAACCCGTGTTTTTGCTGATTTGGTGCTTGATACCTCAAAGATGATTCATACCTTATTAAGCACCTACCAGCGGCGTCTATTAGAGCTGGTATATTTTGGGACACCGGAATATCGTAACAAATTTACGATATTGATGGCAAAAGAGATAGAGCCTGATAAAAAAGCAACTGAATTTCTAGATGGAGAGGCTCTGGAAAGTGAATTAAATCAAGTTCTTTCGCATTCTACTCATTATCATGATCTGAAAAATGGGGACAGATTCTTCTATGGGTTAGAAGGATTCATTTTAATCTCGAAAAAACCGGAAAAATATGAGGAGTTAATTTCGGTCATGGCGTTTTATTTCAGTTTTGACATTTTTCAAAAGAACTACTTTGCGAAAATGTTTATGCTTTGGGACGAAATAAAGGAAGCTAGGAGATCAATAGAGCGAGGCGATGTTGATCCCAATGCGATCACTGAGGCAAAAACGATTCTAACTCGCGTTTCAGCAGCCGTGGTGCTCATGAATGAGTTACTATCTTTTATGCGGAAGTCTGTGGAAAATATGAATGGCGAATGGAATAAGCTCAATAAAGCAAATCCCGATATTAAAGAAATTATAGAAATAATTGAACTCGAGGATTTTGTCAATAAGGCACTGACCCGGATTGACGATGCGCATCTAGTAGTTTCTGGATTAACTGAAGAAATTGGCGGTATCAACGGGTTGATATCTTCGCTTACGGAGAAACAAATGCATCGAGTAAATGAATCCTTGCGCGATAGTATCGCCTCCTTGGATGAAGTAACGCGCGGGACGGAAAGGACAGGGGTAGCACTTAATGTGCTTCAGGTCGTATTATCGGGCTCAATTGCATTCAGTGTATTATCCATTTTAGCAGGCCAGACCACTTGGCAAGGTTTAGGAGATTGGATAACAATTGGAAATAATATCTTTATTTGGACGGGAATTTGTCTGGCTGCCTTTTTTGCCGTCGGAATTGGGCTGTGGTATACCATGAAATGGCTGGAAAAGAAATCCGAACCAAATCTCAGAGTGAAAATTAATATCAATAAGCCGTGTACAGAAGTTTTTAAGGATTTTATAGCAAAACAAGAAATAATCATGCGAGAATCCCAAGTATTGACCGAAAATTTCATTGAATCATATACCTGGGAAGAGGATGATGACAAATGGCTCGGCAATGGCGTCAAACTAAAATTGTGCGTCGATACGTCTAATAATTTTATCCTTGATACCGTCGTGAATATTGACCGACCAAAAAATATTACCTCAAAACAAGTTACGGCCATTCTAGTGAAGTATTTGCAAGATGAAAAAGTAATTTAATTTTTTCCTTTTTTACTATATGATTTAAAGGATTTTGCTTCTCCTTTTCAAGAAAAAAAAGAAATTAACTGAATTTTCGGACGATACCCGTGCCACCACGTGGCTCGTTATAGGTAATGGCATTGGTCAGACAAATTTTTGCGCAAGTCCCACATTCTTGGCAAAAGTCTTCGACATGGGTAGCTTTGGCGATTCCATTCTCCATAGTAAAGCAGCCACCAGGACAATAAATGTAGCAATTCTCGCAGCCATTACATTTTTCTGGATCTATAGTGATATGGTTCTCTTTGGGAATCATTTCGAAAAGCCCTGTAATTTTCTTCCTTAATTTTTCACCTACAAATTCATAATCCACCAAGGTTCAAACCTCCTATACCATTGAGCCCAAGAGATCCGTGTAGGGCTTGAGGTGTAATTTTCCAAGGAGCATGAGCGTGCCGAGGAGCGGTAGTAGTTGAGACATATTTTTATTGACGATAGGAACGAAATAGTCAATATGCGGATGATCAAAGATTGCAGCAAAGGATTTGAATAAAGGGTTTGAGTGAGGGATAAATTCATTAAAGAGCCAATGTCCAATGCGCCAGCCCCAATCGAGATTGGTGTATATATAGGAATTATACCATTTTTGATATTTGCGAAATGATTGCTTTGTGGTATCACCACTGCTGATTGCCTCGACCGCTACCTCTGCGGCTTTTTTGCCACCAATTACGGCGCCGTCCCAGCCTTCGCCATCGAAGTTACAGACACATCCCGCTGCATCCCCGATAATCATCACATTATCGCGACAGACCTCAAGTGGTTTAGTAGGACAGGCCAAAAGGTACGGAATTTCATGGCTTATGTAATACCGCGGCTTGGCATTCTTTAGTATGCGCCCTAAGATTTTGTGGCTAAGAAATTGGTGGATGTAATAATTTAAATTCTCGCCCCCATTGAGCATCTCTTGAACGCCGGTTCCCGTTGCCACCGAAATGGAGTTTAAATTCGGGAAAATCCAGAGATAGCCGGCTGGAGCCATGGATTGCCCAAAATAGAGGTCAATCTTACAGGAGTTTTCACTAAATCCGCCCCAGAATTTATCAATGGTCTCTTTGGGAAGCGCATAGTCATATTTCACACACAATGCGACCTCATGGGGTTTCCAAGGACCGCGAAATCCTGCTCTAATAGCGACCATGGAATTTGTCCCGTCTGCTCCTATGATAATATCCCCAAATATCTTTTGCCCTTTTTCGGTTTGAATCCCGACAATTTTACCATTCTGTTTTAGAATATCACGGATCAGCGTCTTGGTAACGAGTTTTGCTCCCGCCTCAACGGCTTTGTCTGCCCACCATTTATCAAATTCGTTCCTGTAGACGGTATAAGATTTTACTTCGCCATCGTCTGCATTCCAAGGTTGCATAAAGCCAGTTAAACTCAACAACCCTTCGTCGCTCTGAAGCCCTAAATTCCCGCCCTCCACAGCTCGTTGTAAAGGCGTATCTTCATGAGGAAAGTCGGGAATCACTTGCCGGGCCGCTTCGGTTTCTATAGCAGCACCGGAGGTATTTTTCTCGCCAGGATGATTGCCTCGCTCAAAGAAAATCACTTTCAGGCCTTGTTCTGCCGCAATTTTCGCTGCCGCGGCGCCACCAGGTCCAGCACCCACGATCACTAAATCATATTTTTCCATGTGGTATATTTTACTTCATTCAATTTAAAAAAATTATATGCTAAAAAATCTGGGGTTGTAAAAATATGGATGGGGAATTGGAGTGGGAAGGTACCATCTCAGGGATAAAAGGGGTGGGGGTTTGTAGAGAAAACAGAAGAAAATAAGGTTGAGATGGCACCATTCGCCCATTCATTTTTCATTTTCATATATTATTGTTTTACAAGTAAATGTATTTAAACTCCTATTAGAGTAATCGATTTGCGCATTTGCGTTTCTACATTTTGCGCATTTAAATCAATGGTGGAATAACTCCATAAAAGCAGATATTGCATTTAATTTAATTAACAAAAAATAGTTATAGAGGGTTGAAATAATCATTTAAAGAAAATAATTTAAATTATAAAAAGAAAAAAGAGAAAAAAAGACGAAACGATGGTGAATCAAAAATGCAGATATCAATTGAAGTAGTTTTATGGATAATCATTTGGTGGCTTATCGCGTGGTTGATGTTCTTTTTCAGCTTATGGATTGTTGAAGGAAAATTACATGCGAAACGGAAATTAGCAGCAACGGCACTTATAGCACTGATTGCGGTATTGATAATTCCATTATTGCAACAGGTTGAGGGCTATGGTGGCGGTGTATTAAACGGATTGTCGCCCTATATCGCGTTTTTCATAGTTATTTTATTAATGATAGGGTTAGCTGCCGATGAATGGAAGAGTGCTGTAATTGTTAGTTTTGTCGGAATCCTGTTTCTGTTGATCATCTACAATATCATTGTAGTCATAGCCGGTGTAACTCCCGCGTGGCCACTCTTTGTTTAAAATTTTACTCCTCTTTTTTTTATTCCATTTTAATTAGAGATAGATTAAACGGCTCCTCCAAGGTCCGGTTTAATATTTGTTCTGCTTCAACAAGAAATACTTCCCCCGTCACAGAAATGCGGCATCCGGACAGGAGATGCCCTCCAAAAGCACGTCCTTCTTTATCAGCGATTACAAGATGTGCATGGATCATGGGAGATCCGTCCTTTAAAGTGACATTTCCTGAGCACGATACGATTTCAAAGTTACCATTAAGAGTGATAGGGTTATACTTTTTCTGATCAAGCAAATAATATCCCATATATGCCGTTTTTAAAGCACCAATCACGGTGAAAAAGCCCGTTCTGATTGAATTTTCATTAACTGCACTTGTTAAAGAATCTAGAATATCATCATTCGGCTCTAATTTGATGAAAAACATCCGAGAGATTCCCAGTTCACGTATCTTCATTTTTATTCTACCAATTATTACATTGTAACATAAAAAATAAATTTTAATTTGAATAAGGAATCTTAAATAATTACTGATTGAAAAAAAAGGCGAATGAGATGCGGTCGATTGCAAGCCGAATGAAGAGTGTGAGACCCAGTGGGATCCGGCGCATGTTTGATTTAGCCCAAGGGGTTGAAGGAATTATTAGCTTCGGGATAGGGGATCCCGTGCCTGCCTTTGATACGCCGGCTTTTATTAAAGAGGCAGCGAAAAAAGCGTTGGATGAGGGTTGTTCTGCGTATTCCCCGAATTTAGGGTTCGTTCAATTGCGGGAGCAGATAGTCAATAAATACAAAATAGAGTATGGGCTGGATTATTCGTTAGATGATGTATGTGTGACTTGTGGAGGCGGAGAGGCGCTTTATTTAGCTTGTCAAGCGCTCATCGATCCGGGAGATGAAATTCTTATCCCCGATCCTGCTTTCTTAACGTATCCTCCCCAAGTCAGTTTTGCCGGAGGGCGTCCAATTCGCGTCCCCATCTACGAAAATAATGAATTTTACATAAACCCAGATGATTTGCTCAATTATATCACCCCTAAAACTAAAGTCATTATCCTCAATTTCCCGAGTAATCCCACCGGGGCGGTGATGAAACGAGATGATCTGAAAGCCATTGCAGAGATTGCCCAAGATCATGATTTATATATCATATCGGATGAGGTTTACGAGAAATTGGTGTACGATAAAAACCAGCACACCTGTATGGCAGCCTTGGGGGTACAAGATCGAACAGTGGTGGTCAATTCATTTTCAAAAACATTTTCCATGACCGGGTGGCGAGTGGGATACTCTTTAGCAAATAAGGAGATAACAAATGCGATGATGGTCATTCATCAAATGAATGCGGTGGCAGCCAATTCATCGGCACAAATGGGTTGTGTGGAGGGAATGAAAAATACCACAGAATATAAGAAATTTGCAACTCGAATGCTTGCTGAATTTGACAAACGGCGAAAACTATTAGTAAATGGACTTAATCGCATAGAGGGTATCCACTGTTTGATGCCGAAAGGGGCATTTTATGCCTTTCCAAATATTACCGGGACGGGAAAGACTTCCTACGAATTTTCCGAATTTCTAATCACTAAGGCGAAAGTCGTGGTCATCCCGGGAAATGAATTTGGGGATCTGGGAGAAGGCTACGTGCGTGCCTCCTATGTAGCTTCGATGAATCAAATCAAAGAGGCGCTTGAACGAATCGAGGAGGCTTTATCTCATAAGTCTTAATATTAACCTCATCCGGTTGATTTGAAATGCATACCTTGGATGAAGTTCCAGAGATCTATTTGAAATCCTTTCTTCCGTTAGGAAAAAATATTTGGCACTGCTTTCAACAACTGGGATGGGAGTATTGGAATAAACAAAGTAATCTCATTCGAAACGGCGATCTAGTTTTCAATCTTTTGAAAGGGCGGTTGAATGAATCGATTCTAACCGCGAAAGAAGTAATGGATGGGAAAATTCCTTCCCCCTGGCGGGTTATCAGTTATACGCTATTCCCACCCATTGCACCTATCAGGAGTGATGCCCAACAGGGCACGATGAAGCTCATTTTCGGGGAGAGTGTGGATACCACCTATGTAATCATTGATGATATCTCGATGGAAACCCTTTATTTACTGAATTGCCATTTAGAGGATGGTTTGCCCGTGGATTGGTGGCTCACTAAACCGGATGATGACCTTTTAGAGCGCCGCCATTTAAAATTGGGCTATCGGTTACGTGATATTCAAGCAAAAATAAAAGATCTATCAAAAGCCGCATTTAAGATGATGGATATTTTACATGATGTGCGAAATGAACGCACCCCCTACTGGGGTTCCTCGATGTATCACTGTGCGGCGGTATATTTGAGTGGGGCTATCAATACCATGCTGGAACTATCGAATTTCTCGACCTACGCCGCTTTATGGGATGGCATTTCAGCCAAGCGCGTTTACCATTTACCTGAGACCTGGTACGATTTTATCCCAAGTCCGCCCTTTCTCCAAACTTTACTGCTTACAGGCCGGCGCGGCTTTTCTAAACGCTGGGGCTCTTGGACGGGGAACAAGCTGTATATCGCCCATTTGGAAGAAATAATTCTGAATTGGCTGAAATCAGAGGTCCCAGAGATTTTTCAACTGGGACTTGTTGAACAATGGCAAGAAGGGATTCCCTTTC
>CAYGYC010000189.1:0-5856 GCA_964353755.1 uncultured archaeon
TAAAATGCAATTCAATTTTTTTTCAATGAATTTAATTATTTTTGATTTGGGATTGTTTTATTTGTTTCCCAATTGATAATTCTCATGTAATATGGGTAAGATGGGGCGATAAAAAAGAAAAAAAATCTCTTAAACTAAAGGATTTTCTTCTATCTCTTTCTTTTTTTCCTCTTCAAATTATTCTATTTCTGATCGTCGGATTGAGAGTATTGGAACCAGGGGGCTTTTGGCAGTAAATATCGTTTAAGAAGGACAAAAAATAGCCAGACCGTAAGGATACCGACCAAGCTTCCCACAAAAACATCTGTTGGATAATGTACACCAAGAAAGGGTCGCGCATATGCAGCTAATACGCCATATACTAACGCAGAAATGCGGATCCAAGTTTGTTTATAGACGAGGATGAAGGAGGTCGCAAAAATAAAGCCTGCGGTCGCATGCCCGGAAGGGAAACTCTGCAACCCATTGTCAAACATTTCGGCCACAGTTTTTGAAGGAAAAAAGAATGGTACCCATTCATCGACACTGCTTTCAAGAGTTACAAAGGGACGGGTTCGCTCAATTAGAAATTTTAATACCGTAGTAATTCCGAGATATCCGATGATTAACCCGATTATTACTAATAGAAAGATTAATCGCATGGGCCGAAGTTTTGAAGATATTATGGAGGCAACGAATAATACGATGGCAAAGGGTATGAACACCCAGGTCGCCAACCCGAAATCGCCGGGTCCCCACGAAGAAAAGTACACAAAGAAATAGTCAAATCCGGTTGGACTTGCGGGATTAAAGGGGGGATTCAGCGCTAAAAATAATTGTTCATCGCCCGAAATAAGATTACCTGCGCCCATAATCAGTAAGACCGTAATAAAAATAATTACGACTGCTAGTAGGACTAAAAATCCCAGATATTTTTTCCATTCCATAGCACAACACCCATTACTTATGGTTAATTTTTTTTCCCTAAATGATTTATTGTGATCAACAATCATTATTAATTCTACTTAAACTTTTGTTGCATGATTAATGAGGGTGAGAAGAATTGGGAGGACGCGGTGGCAGAGGGTTTCAACTTGCTCCGAGGGCGGATTGAAAAATTCCCATATATCTCCCGCCCATGTCCCTTTGTAAATTTCAGCAACAAAGGAAATACAATGGTAGAATTGATAGACATGGTCTAGAAATGTTCCTGAAGTGGGATACAACTCAATGGCAGGCTGATATTCATAGAATTGAACCTGCATCTCTTTTGCTTTCTGTTCCATTTGCTTACAGAGATCTTTAAACAGCGCATCATCCGGCGACGGCTTGCGAATGTAACCCCAGGGATACAAAAGAACCTCGGCGCCGCTATGAAGGTCAACGGCAGTTTTGATATTTTTATATTTTACGAAGAGATCATCCACTATTTTCATCTTATTTATTAATTGGGATTCGACTTCCGAGAGCGCTGCCGGACCGCAGTATATTTCACTTATTTTTTCATGTGAACTACCTGGCGCCAATCCCCAATTAAACGTATAATTCCGATTGAGGTCTACCCAGTTTTTATTTTTTCGTTCCACTACATCATGGGCGTCTGGGTTTACCATAGGAATATAGATGATCGCACCGTGATCGAGCCACTGTTGAATCTGACTATTTGTCGAATATCCTGTTAGTAAGTATTTCATGCTATAGTACGCCGCTTCACTGGTTATTGCCTCTCGGCCATGATGACAGCTAAGAATAAGGGCAGCGGGTTTTGATTTTAACTTTGTTTGGTCCGAACTAATAATGTAACTCCATATCTCGTTCTTTCCAGTACTGGCACCTAATGAATATCGAGCCATTAAATCAGAATACTGGGTGCATAATGTTTCCAGCGCAGAATTCAGTTCTTGGATGGTATGATAATTCTGCGGAAACTCAAAATCGCGTTTTTTCTTCTCTTTCATTCAAGTTCCCATCTTCATATTTATCATGGTATATGTTTTTACTAATTTTATAATATTTTTAAGTTCCGCTCGACTTCATGATTTGAGAAAAGTGTGATTGGAAGCAAATGATTGAACTAGAAATTTCACGAATTTGAGAGGTTAATCGAGCTCATATGTCTCAAGCGCGCAATGAAAACAGAAAGGTGCCGCGTACATTAAGAGATGAAATAATAGCAGCACGAGATAGTCTACATCATCACCATAGAGACCTCATTTTTATGATTCTGGATGAGATGAAATTCGATGTAAGTTTGACAAAACAAATTATCTTAATTCATAAAAAATGGGGGTTGTTTGAAATTAACTTAATTAATACAGATGTGAATTTCACTCCTTCCACTTGTCTTCATTGCCAATTTCAATGTACCTCTAAAAAGCGTCGTATTTGTATTATTCCACAAGATACTCAATACAAGGGAGTGTGTCTAGTTCGAAATCATAATTCCATTTGGGAAGATGCGGCAATATCTACTGAAGATCTGTTAATTCTCTCAAAAGCGATAGCTCTGGAAAATAATTTACTTCCCCGTCATGTGATAAACCAAATCGTAACAAATATTTATTGCAATTTTATCCTTGGAAGTGAAATTCAACTCCTGATCGATATTACATTGCGCGAATACTATTCCGAATGTATAGCGAAAGAGGATCAAATGAGTATTCGGACTAGACTCCTAAATGAATTACACGACTATTTTCAGCAGAACTCTTTTTTTTGAATATAATCCAATTTAGCGCTTTATTCCAAACTTGGTGTGCAAAATTTTAAAAATTTCTTTTTCGAGATAGAATATATGCCAAAAATGTCTACATCAAAAAAGTCTGCGTCAAAAAAGCCTTCGCCAAAAAAGCCTGCACCAAAAAAGCCACAGAATTTGGAAGGATTAATGGCCTTTGTAAAGGAAAACCCTAATACCTTTAGAAAAATGGTGCTCCGGTATTACCCGCTCACCGCTGAGTTGTTATCTAAGTATTTCGGGAAAAATTCCCAAAGCCAGATTCTCTGGAACGAGTTGTCACGGAACGAGAACATCGCATGGACGAAAGAATTTGTGGATAAATATAAGAAAAACCTTGACTGGGATATCCTGAGCGAGAACAAAAAAATCGTATCTAACCTTGAAATGCTAGACTATTGCAAAGATTCTTGGCGCTGGGATTTTCTTAGTAGTAACACAGGCATCAAATTCACTAAGGAAATCATCGATACATACCTCTCCAAATGGAATTTCGAATATTTAAGTGCGAATCCGTCCGTACAATTCTCAGAGGAGCTGTTGATAAAATACAAAGACAAATGGGTCTGGAAGGAGATTAGGCTCAATCCGGCTGTCAAGTGGACAAAAGATATGGTCGAACGTGTGCGCAAAGCGACGGGAAACGAGGATATCACATTAATCTACTTGACGGCGAGCCCTGGCATGAAGTGGACGGCTGCACTCATTGATGAGATAAAAGATCTTGAGCAGTTTATAACTTGGAATTACCTCAGCGCGAATAACGGCTTGCCTTGGTCGAAGGAATTATTTGAAAAATTTCTCGATAAGTGGTATTTTAACCAGCTCAGCAAGGTTAAGACGTTTATCTGGTCTGATAAAATATTGGAGACCTATGCAGACAAGTGGGACTGGGTGGAACTGAGCCAGAATACTGGATTACCGTTCACGGAAGCCCTGATTGAGAAATATGCGGATAGATGGGATTGGAAAGGTAGTACTAAGTGGACTGGGCTCACGGGAAATCCTGCATTACCATGGTCTGAGAAATTTATCGATAGATACATTGACAAATGGTCTGCCCGTGCCATCACACAGAATGAAGGGTTGCCGTGGTCGCTTGAGTTTATCGCCAAGTATAAAGATAAGCTGAGGCTCTGGATGAATGATCTACAAGAGAACAAAGCGATCTGGGAAAAAGCTTTCAAGCCAATCGTTACTGAGGATGCCTTGATAAAAGCACTAACTACCTATTACGGTTGAAGATATTAATTTGTATTTTTTTCTTTTTTCTATTTTTTGATCGTTCTCAGCAGCTACTAAGATAATATTTTATAAATTTAAGATATTACCGAAATATACACAACCTAATGTATTAAATACTTCAAATCTTTCAATCCTCCTCATAAAACTATGAAATAGTGAGTACTTCCCATATTTCCATTTATTTTGAGAACTTTGCCAAAGACCAATTACCAACCGAAGTTTTATACCTATGTAGATTAGTAAAATAAACAACTATCACTCTATAAAGGGTGGATAAAAATGGTTGTAGATTTTGGAGAAGGCGTGAAAAACGTAAAGATTATGGTTTTAACGAATAATATGACCGATCTAACGTTTCAAACGGATCCAATTTTCAAAGGTATGGTAGTACAGCCTGAAAAACTAGTGGTTTCCGCCCTTGCAGAGCATGGATTTGCACTGGATATCGATCTAGATGGTCAGCACTTTTTATTTGATTTCGGAGGTATGGGGTTCGCCATTATTAAGAATTTCGAGGTATTGAGGATAAATCCCCAAAAATTCCAAAAAGCGGTCTTATCCCATGGACACTTCGATCACTTCGGGAGCCTGATCAAGGTGCTACCGATGTTAGGCACAGGGAAAGAATTAATTGTTTCACCAGAAGTTTTCAAGCAGAAAATTGCATATATCGGCGGTCCCGGTGAGACAATAACCCTCGAAACCCTGACCGAAAATTACAGAGCCCTCAAAAAGGAGGGAAAGGTCCAAGAACTTCCGGAACTAAAGAAATTATTACTTGAAAAATTGACCAGTGAAAATCAGGAACGTCTAACGGAAACCAAAACGCCGGTACAGCTAGCACCGGGGGTCTGGACCTCTGAAGAAATAGAATTATTCGATGAATCAGAATTAACCAGCAATCTCTTTATCAAAGCGGACAAAACCACCTTCGAGCGGGAAACGTTTCGCGATGAGATTGCCCTCTATATCGCCGTGAAAGGGAAAGGCTTGGTAGTCCTAACCGGTTGTGGGCATACAGGGATCATGAATATTATTCGCCATGGACAGAAAATTTCTGGAATTGAGAAGATTTATGCAGTCATTGGAGGATTTCACCTTAGTGGGTCGACTGAAGCCCAATTGAACAAAGTGATAGCGTTTTTCAGGCAAATTCAACCTGAAATAATCTGTGGCATGCACTGTACGGGCTTCAAGTTCTATTCCAAGCTGCTCTCCGCCTTACCCTCCCATGCAACGCTGGGCGTCGTCGGGACGACTTTCAACCTCTAATGCTAATGATGGGGCATGATTAAAAACCATTTTCAAATTTTTAATAATGGTTCGTTTGGATGTTATAACATTTATATACTTCAATACTCATATTTTGCATATTAACTGTTGAAAAGGTGAGTAAGGAATTTGAAACAAAAATTGGTGGCAATAAGTATTTTCTTTGTCCTATTGGCTTTTTTGATACCCCTCAGCGCCTCTGCAATGGACTCGCTCCAAAATAAGATTACAATTGCCGTTCCAGCTCATTCGTACGAGATAATAGGTTTAAACCCGTGTGAGAAGTGTTTCACAATCTCGTTTTCCGCATCTGCCACGGTTACTGCAATTATTGCATCTGCTAGTTCCCCCGAAACAATTGTCACTGCATTCTGGAATTATACAGGCACGTCTGGAAGCGCTAAAATATCACCCAATTGTCCTTCCGTTTTAAACCTATTTTTTATAAATAATGGCGAATTTACAGTTTCAGTGGAATATAGCTATACTATCCATAATATATGCATTCCTGGATTCGAAATGGTTCTCGTGTTGTTTGCTATTATTGCAGGCATCGGTATATTCGCTTATAAGGCGAAATTTGGCATAGTTACAGATTTTTAGGTTGGCGGCGGTCCTTTTCT
>CAYGYC010000189.1:5866-8836 GCA_964353755.1 uncultured archaeon
TTTTCTTTAATTCATTTTTAACCTTTTTTTTATTCAAATTTGAGTTTCCTTCTTTATATTTGCAAAAGGGTCTCGAAACGGCAGAAACTTCCCTTTTTTGGAAGTATAACATTTTTAAATTACGTTCAACTTAATACTCTGAGGAAAATATGATTTGGGTAAAGAATTCCTACAGACAGGATTGAGTGTAGAAAGGTGAGTATATTACAGAGGTAATTAATCGCAATTTAATTCATCGATTGGTGATAAGGGAGTTACGGGAGTTATTTCAGCGGGGCAGACGCACTCAACATACGGAGCCACAAAATATCTGGGAAGGGAATTACTTCAGAGAGTTGGATGAATTTATTGAGGAAGATAATGTACGCATTCGAGAAGTGGTTAGGACTGCGCCACAACACCGAGAGAATGCTGAAAATAGAAATGGCTTTAATACATTAAGGAATGAAATGTTAGCAGAGCTGGACCGGCTACGAGGAATTATGCGAGGGGACGCCCATCCCACCACTTCTGGAACTACACTAACTAATCGGAATAAAGATCCCCTTTATGCTATTTTAGAGGAAATGGGAGTTCATGTCAGTTTAGTCAAACAAACCATCTTTATTCATAAAAAATATGGCATGTTTGAAATTAGTTTAAATGATGCCAATGTGTATTTCATTCCCTCCACCTGTTTGCGCTGTGAATGTAAATGTTCCTCGCGAAAACGCCATATATGCATTGTATTGAATGAAACTAGAAATCAGGGATATTGCCTAGTATTAGATAACAATTCTGATGCGGGGTGGGAGACTATGGGATTGGCGGCCCTTGATTTATTGATTCTTTCAAAAGCGATCGCGCTGGAGGAGGGCTTACTCCCCGCTCATGTAATCAATCAGATCAGAAATAGTTTTCATTGTAATTTTTCAAGCCTGTGCAATCATGAAATGATCTGCCAATTACGGAATCTTATGTTACAAGAACTTAACCAACCTCTCGAAACCCTATACACCGATCAACCACCTCCGATTGGCGTACGCCCTCCAGTAGGCGCACGCGCGGCCCTGCAGAATGAATTGCGAGAACTTTTTCGTCGTGTCCGAATCCGACAAGAACATGACAATTAATCTCATTTAAAAACTAATGGAATAAAAAGTGCGTTAATAAATATTAAATTTTATAGCATTCACCTTATTTAACCAAGCGCTCATATGAGACGACGACCAAAAGATAATTAATTTTTTAAATTATTCAAAGTAATATAAAGTTGAATTAATTTAAATTTATTAGGGCGTAATATGTCTAATATCTTCGAATCATCTAAATTGGATTTAATTACATTATTAAGAGGTTCGGAACCTCTGATTTTTTTAGTAGGTGCAGGAATTTCGATGAATCCACCATCCTTACTACCATCTGCACGCCAATTTATGTCCACAATACTTGATTTAACCGTATCGCAAGATGCAAAGGAGAAAATATTAGCTATTCCTACCTTACGTTTTGAGATGCTGATTGAAAAATTCCAAGAATATTTCGATCCATCTTTGAAATTATTACAATATTTTGAAATGGCAACAATTCCCAATGAGATACATTATTATTTGGCTTCTATGCTTCGGAAAGGGCATTGGGTACTGACAACAAATTTTGATTATTTACTGGAATATGCGTTAGATATTAATGATCCTCATTTAAAAATAATTCTTACGCAAAAAGATTTTCTAGAATTCTCCGATCCTACACAAGCCTTTAAAAAAGGTGTATATCCTCTTTATAAATTGCACGGATCGCGCATAAATATTAAAACTAAAGAATCCACAGAACAAACAATAATTATAACTATTAAAAGTCTTGGAAAGGGTAAAGAAGGAGAATACTTTTCAGTTGAAACTTGGAAGCGCCCACTTTTTGAGACTATAGGAAAAGATCGTACCCTTATTATAATGGGATATTCGGGAGGAGATGATTTTGACATTGTCCCTACCCTAATTCGGATAAAGGGGTTAAAGCGTGTGATTTGGATAACTCATAATCCCTCTCAAAATTCCAAGTTTCTTATTTCTCAACTAAAATCTATCTCATCTCCTTTGAGTCAACAACCAACTTTTCAGTCTAGAGACGATGAAATTTTATGGAATTTAAGAAATCTGACTCAGATTCCTGAATTGATTAAAGTACAAGTAAATACCATAAAATTGATTCAACTTATAGAAGCTAGTATCACCCAAAAAAAAGTAAAAGAAATTTCTAAATCCATTATTTCAAATCAAAGTATCCCTGAACTTCACTCATGGTTAAAGAGTATTCTAAATCCAATTACTATATTTCAAAAAGAGCTATTTGCTGCTCATATATTCCATGAATATGATTTATTTTCAGAAGCACTCTCTCATTATCAACAAGCATATTCTATCCTTGAAAAAGAAGGAAATCTTTTAGAAATGAGCAAATGTATCAATGATATGGCAATGCTCTATATGGATCATCATGATGATGATAAGGCAATTACTAATTATGAAAAAGTCTATGAGATGGCTAATAAAATTAATAACGCTTACCTTATGGGGTGCGCATTTGGTGGTTTAGGAATTTGTTATCGACATAAAAATCAACTTGAAAAAGCTATATCTTTTTTTGAAAAATCGGTTAAAATACACGAAGAATTGAAAGAAACTGAAGGACTTGCTTTACAACTAGGTAATTTAGGTAATGCTTATAGGGACCTAAAACAATATGACAAAGCTTTGGAAGTTTTAGAAAGAGCAAATGCGATTTTTGAAAAAGAAGGTGATTTATGGCGAATTGGTCAAGGTATTAGTACTGTAGCTGGAGTTTATGTGCTACAAGGTCAGAATGAAAAATCTTTACAAGCGAGGGAAAAGGCATACAAAGTTTTCGAAAAATTAGGAAAAATTAGGGATATGGCTATTACAGTTTTTGCAATAGCAAGTGTATATTATCAGATGGAAAAATATGAAGAAG
>CAYGYC010000190.1:0-8833 GCA_964353755.1 uncultured archaeon
AAGCGTGAGAATGCCGGTGCGGTTTAAGGCGGTAACGCAACGGGCATATTCCCTTACAATAGGGAATAACTGTTCTGATTGAGGAGCTCCTTCTATGTGCGCTTGTTTTGACATACCCTATTATACCATTTTTTGGTTAGATTGTTTCACCAACCTAATCTATTTAAAGAGTTTTTCTATTCACATCTTTCTATACGCCGTATAGCATTCTGTGTATATCAATTTCTTTTTAGGTTTGAACAAATAAAAATCGATTTGCGAAAGGATTGGAAACATGCTCAATAATAACGAAGAGAAAAATGACTCAAATAGAAAGATTAATAGACACGAGTCAAAAATCGCTCAAAATGAGCGTCAAATGAAAAGATCTGATCTAATTTATATTTTTCACAAATAATAACGCTACTAACATCTACAAAACTTAAAAAGTCCTCTTTTGATCGCGTGTCCTTGTTGTACTTCAAGAAAGCGCGTCGGGTTTCATTTAGGATATACTCGTCAATATAGATTATCTTTGCTAACCGTTGATCACCCCAGATGAGCGATTCGATATCATAAATGATTGTTTTATTACCTTTCGTGCGGACCCAAGCGAGTGACATTAGTTCCTCAACTATGGCATTAGACGTAAATAAGATGCCAAATTTTTTCGTCTCTATTTCTTCAAGTAATATATCACCCCGCGCACTATTCAGGTCATCAGGGTGCCCTATTGATAAATAAAACCCTGTATCAAGAAATGCAGTCGTAATCACACCTCTAATTAACCGAGAAGGTCCTGATCTTCTGGGTTTGGAAAAATCGCATTATTATCATACGGAATTCCCGCATGACTGACTTTGAGTTTCTTAATGCGCTCGATTTTTTCTTTGTTAATCACAGGCACGTCTTCCATCAGTAAAATCAACTTATCAATGTTTGAGAGTGCTAGTTTCAAACAATAATCGAGTACATCTTGCTGGTTCGGAGACCGTCCTAGCGTTATAGCAAGCCTGCTCATCAACTCGTCAAGCCTTTTTCGATCAGGAATTTTAACGATTGACATAATTATCATTATAAATTAGTAAACACTAATAAATAAATTTACTCAAGTCTTCGATGAGAGAAGTTTTTTTTACATTTATTCACTTAAAAACTATAATAAAGGGAAAATACTTGAAGATTGATTCTCACCTCAATCTTTCTATGTGCGGTATAGCATTCTGTGTATATCAATTTCTTAGATTCGACCGAACCTTTCGGTTTACAGATATTTCATTACAGAAGCATCTTCCTTCAGGGATGTTACTGCCTTGGGACCTTCTCCCACTCGAAATCCAGTCTAATGAATCGTTTTGCGTAGAAATAAGTCAATATTAAGAAGACGGCACAAATGGGACCCCAGAGCAAGTACCCACAGGAGAACATGAGCGTGCCCACCGCTATTTTTGGGAGGGACGTAATGAAACCTAAAATGAAAGTGCCGAGAGCCTGAAAGAGGTTTAAAGCGATGCTGGGGAATCCTACATAGAGGCCTGCTTTTAAATCGTCTGTTTTTTTCTCGTCGTCCTCCGCAAGATCAGCATACCAGATGCCCGAAATCAAAAACCACCCCGCCAAAGAAAACGCAATGCCTGCGATGAAAAGGAGGCCAAAGATGAGCGCTAACGAAACGGGCACAATGCCGAGAACAGAGCAAGAGAAAATTAATGCCGCCGTTATGAAAAGTATCAGTAGCCCTCCTTTTTTGCCCCTCTTAGCGATAATTTTTCGCCATATGAACATGAAGAAGACAATTCCCAATAGCAATGTAGCCCCAGCAAGGACATATTCCAAAGTGCCAAAGGCTAACACAATTTGGGTGTAATTGAGCATTACGGTGGTGGCGATCACCCATGCCAGACTCGCCATACCTTGCATTAGGACGACCAACAGGTAATTCCTGTTATGCCAAATGTTTTTCAGGTTCTTGATCAGATTAGGAAGATTCTTCGGGGGGGCTTCTGTGGGCATGAGAAAAGTGCTCAAGTAAAAAGTTATAATAAAAACGGCGCCAAAGATAAGGCAAGACCAAACATAAATTGGGGGAAGGATGCCCGGGTTTGATTCGAGTTGATCAGTAAAATTTGTAAATACAACGAAAGTAAATACCGCCATGACACTATAACCAATATAGTTAAAAATATTCTGGATCTGGGAGACTTTCGGTCTCTCTTCGACAGTGAATAATTCCGCCATCCACGCTCCGTAAGGTGTCGTCACTGCATAAGCCAGTTCAAACAAGATATCCCATATAATCAGCCAAACTAACAGGACACTCTTGGGAGGACTCTGTAAAAATAGTCCTGGTAACAGTAGAGCTATGAAGGAAATGACCGAAATCGGCGCAAGGATAATTACCCAAGGCTTTCGTCTGCCCCATCGCGTGTACCACTTGTCACTTATCCATCCAAAGAAAAATTGTGAAAGCGCGATGGAGATATATCCAAGGGATAGAGCCACCCCCACCCAGAGGTTATCTAATTGATACCCAACTGTATATAAATTAAATGTGGCAAAACCGACAATCCCCAGTAGAATTGCGGATCCGACGCGCGGAATTGCAAAGATATACATCAACTTGGAAGATTTTTGAGGCTGGTCGTCAATATTCAAACTTTTTTACCCTTAAGAGAATAATATCATTAAAGTGAATAAACTTATTAGTTAATAAGCAAAATTAATTTTTCCTAAAATAGACTGAATGAATTCTCTGCGCTCAGGAGGCGGGGATATAAATTAAAGGGATGGCGAATTCTTTAGACATCCAATAATTCAGTCCCAGCAAAATAAAAAGAAATAGGAAGGAGCTCACAAGCAGCTTCCTATAATGATTATCCAGAATCCACAAGAGAGTCCTTCCCGCAATAATTCCGAATAGTAGAATCACCGCAAAACTCGATATATACTGGATTATGCAAATAAACTCGTTAAAATAGAGGGTGCCAGTAGGTGGAACAAGGAGTGGGACTAGCAAGAATCTCTTCATCAGGAAATGTAAGCCGAGCATGACACTTATTCCTAAAAGAAGGAGCATCGCAACTCTGCGATAAACCTTCGAAAACTGGCCAATTACTGTGATCCAAGAAAAACAAACAAAACATATCACAAAAATGAGGAAAGATGCATGCGTTAAATTCGTTATTAGTGAGACTTCCATTAGGACATATCCCTTTCGGCTCTTAGTTCCTTAGCCGCTATCGGAGGATTTCTCGCTCGGTACAGGGAATATACATATGTGCAGGACCACAGCGCCTCCAGTCCAATGAACGTGCAGAGAATAATTATAAAAACCTCTTGCATGCCCGGAAAAGCCTCAGTGACTAACACCCATGTCGCAAGAATGATGGGTATAAGCAGAAGGATTAGAAGGATACCGCCTAAACTTTCAATAAGTATTTGCCCAACTCTGTTAGTGGTTTCCTTTTCTTCATTTTTTTTCACATATCTCACCTTTTTATTGTTAGTTCAGAGAATGTAAACTTAAACTCCTATTTATAGAAGACAGAGAGTAGATGAAAAGTAAAGGAATTCGGAGCGTAAAGAACACCCGACGAAAACGTAATTACGATTAAATCAAATGCTGGAAAGAGACGATAAAAGAATAATAAAAATAATTCTTTTGAAAAGAAAGCAAACAAAATCAATCAGTCCTTTTCTTTCCCCTTTATGTGAATACGATAATTTTAAATAATCAATAATTCAAAATAATCAAAATAAATAAAATAATCAATAATTCAATGAAGGAATTTATCATGAAAAAAGCAAAAATGTTCCTCTTGAAAAAGGGACAGACTAAGGATGAAGCAGAGATTAACGCCTGGCTTGCGCAGAATTCCAAAATACAGATCCTGGGCATGGCTGGCACGTATTCAAACTTGACCATCATCTATGAGGAATGAAAGAAGGATTTCACCCTTTTTCTTTTTTAAGATTCACGCCATTGCTTCATCGGCTCTCACTTTCAGACATCAAAAAGTATATGTTTGAAAGATAATCAAAATTTAAATATGAAAATTGATTTTCATTGCCATTTGTTTTACGAGCAGAATACTATTGATTCAATGAAGAATTTGTTTCGGGTGTTTGAAGGGTATGGGTTTCATCAACGGATGATGGGAGTGCTTGAGAAAATCGAGCCCATTACAACGGAAGATATTATTGCAAAGACCAGCGCGCATGCGAAACGTGCGGGATTGGATAAAATAGTCCTGCTTGCCGCGAGTGCGAATGAGAATAGGTTAATGAGGGAGTGGGTGAAAGCCCAACCCGACCTATATATTCCCTTTTTCAATCCACCAGAGAAAGCGACGGATCCAGCCGAGATTGCCCAAAGTGTAGAGCAAGCACTGAGTAAGGAAGGATTCAAAGGACTTAAAATTCTCTTGCCATTTCGTTCAAAATATATTAATGAGAAGAATCTATACCCCGCCTATGAAATAGCGACTAAATATGATGTGCCGATTCTATTTCATACCGGGTATCCGCCTCCTGGAACGCCGGGCGCGAAAATGAAACTGAGCTACGCGCGCCCTGATCTCTTAGATGAAGTGATTGCGTCCTTTCCGAAAACGAAAATAATCATGTCGCATTGTGGGTATCCCTGGAGTGATGTGGCTATAGCAGTGGCATGCCAATTTCCAAATGTGCATTTAGATATCAGTAACCTAATGTACATGATGCCAAATAAATTGCGAGATATTTTACTCCATGCTAGAGAGGTTATTGGGCTGAACAAAATTTTATATGGATCGGATGGCTTTTGCCCTGAAATGGTTGAGGCGTGTGTTAAACTCGTCGAAGAGAGTAATTATTTAACCCCCGTTGAAATTAAGAAAATTATGGGGTTAAATGCCCAAAAACTACTCAAATTAGGATAAAGCTGTTCAAAATAGCGAGATTAAGTGGAAAAAAATTCTTGAAAGTCCTTTAGTTGCTCTGGTGAAAGGTCCCAGCGGTTGTTTTTAGGGGGAAGCGCCTCCTGATAAATGAAATCTGGCAAGCGATTGACTTGGGAGACGCCTGCGCGCTTATTGAATTCATGCTCAGTCCGCAGTATTTTTTTCCCATAAGCAATCAAATCATTAAAAGTAAAATTCCAGTCGAATTTCGCATTGATTGCCTTTAGAAGATAGTCGATAACCCATTTATCCGGTCCCACAAAGAAGCAAAAGCCGAAGGAATCGCAGAGACTTACCAATACTTGAATTTCTCGGGCTAATTCTATTTTGCCTTTGGTTTCCGTAAGCTCGCCGTAATTTTTAGCAGGATCCCACCCCGTGCGTCCGGCAATGGCTGGTCCTGATGTGTGATCCGCCCCCATGGGCGATGTCGCAAATGTCATGCCCATTGCCTTAAAGGTTCTCGGATCATAGGCTGGGAACCCTTGCCCTCTACACTCTGTAACTCTCGCTATTCCTAGAACTCTACCAACGGTGGCTGCCCCAGACCCTAACAACTTTCCTTTTAATGTTCCCTCCGAAATCTCTTTTAACAAGGTTAAGACCGCCTTTTCATCGCCCCATTTTAGCAGTCCTGCTTCCATTGCCACGGCCATGGCGTTCCCCATCTCAATGGTATCTAACCCAATATCGTCACAAGCTCGATCAATTTGCGCTATTATATCTAAATCGCCAATAAGTAAATTCGATCCATTCAATGCAATTGTCTCGTATTCCAATCCGGAGGTAATATAATTCCCCGTTTTATCGGGATACATATTGGAGCAGCGAATGACACACCCCGGACTGCAGGCTTCTGAATGGCGACCTTTTCGGCTTTCAATATTCTCAATTAATTTTTCTCCGCTAATGTTGGGCATTTGATCAAAAGAGCCGAAGCGGTAATTCTTCGTAGGAAGCCCGCCTACTTCATTTGCCACCCGAACCATTCCAGCCGTTCCAAAGGCAGTCATTCCTTTCTTTTTAGGGATAAGAATTTTATTGAATTCCCGGGTCACCTGATTGAATTCGGTAAGATTTCTCGTGGGCTCTTGCTCCAATACGTCCGGCCGTAAAAGAACAAGAGATTTCACCTTTTTACTGCCTAATACGGCTCCCATCCCGCCGCGTCCTGCGTGCCGGGCGGGTCTACCCAACATATCACTAGCCGCAACTGATGAAGCTGCCAATAATTGCTCTCCTGCAGGTCCTATCGAAAGGGTGGCAATTCGTGGCCCCCACCGTTCCATTAATTTACGGACTGTTTCGTAGTTACCCTTTCCCTTAAATTCGGTCCCTTTGACAAATTCTACCTTGTCCTTTGAGATGACTAAAATATACAATTCATTCTCCTGGGGCGCCTCTTCGATAACAATCCCGCGAATGCCCAGCTGGCTCATTCGGGTGGCAGCCAACCCTCCCACATTACTCTCCTTAATGCCCCCAGTCAAAGGACTTTTGCCGCCCACGGATAATCGCCCTGGGCAGGGAAAAGACGAGTTAACCAACAACCCATTGGCAATAATGATCTTGTTTTGCGGACCTAAAGGATGGCAGATGGGGTTCACTTCCTCGAACATTATCTTCCCGATTAATGCCCGTCCACCAAGTCTAAGTGCCTCACCTTTCAATTCATTAAACGTGAATTGCTTCGTTTTCATATTGATTCGCAGTACTCTTACCATATCATCATCCCACTAAATTTATTTTATGGAATCAAGAATATCCTAAATAAAATCTCCATATTCCCGTTTTTTCATATATTTATAACCTCTTGAAGAATTTGCTTTCCAATTCTCGGTTTTAGAGCTTTTTTAGACGAGATCAATTTTAACTCCCACAATTTTTCTCAAAAATTCCTCAAGTTCCATAAATTTAAAAAGACCTACAGGTTCTTGAAATTCTACAAGAATATCTAGGTCGCTGCTTTTTTTTTGCTCTCCTCTGACATATGAACCAAAGATTCCAAGAGTTTGAATTTTAAAATTCTCTCTCAAAGTCAGTATATTCTCTCTGAGGATCCCTATAATTCGGTCAATTTTTTTCATTTTAAAAATACTTCATTTAGTTCTTTTCTTACTAAGACTACTAAGAAAAACTATAAAAATGATACTTTTTTTAATCAGATTCATGAAGTGGTAGGTTACAATGTAGACTATTTGAGAATTGCGCCATATCGCGCAGATGAAACATGTTCTGCATAAAAGGCCAGAAAACCTATTTGAATTTTTTTGGGAGGTTTTTTCCAGTTCTTTAACCGGAATTGAATTTCCTTTACATCTACTAGAAGATCCAATCGCCGGTTCGGAATATCGATCTTTATGTGATCGTCATCTTTAACTATTGCCAGTGGTCCTCCTTCAGCAGCCTCTGGGCAGACATGACCAATACAGGGTCCGCGAGATGCCCCGGAATATCTTCCATCCGTTATCATTGCAACGGAATCGCCTAATCCCATTCCGATTAGAATTGCCGCGGGGATAGAAAGTTCCCGCATGCCAGGTCCTCCCTTTGGGCCCTCATAACGGATAATAAGCACGTCCCCTTTCTCTATCATTTTATTTATAAGAGCGGCTTTTACTTCTTCTTCACTCTCAAAAACTTTTGCAGGACCCTCATGAACGAGCATATCAGAATGGACTGCACTCTGTTTGACTAGGGCGCCTTCAGGCGCTAAGGAACCTTTTAATACAGCCAAACCGCCCTCAATCGATAATGGTGCTGAGATTGGATGAATTATATTTGAATCTATCTTCTTTACTGCTTGTAAATTTTCTTTCATAGTCTTGCCGGTGACTGTAGGTCCATCTAAGTATAATGGGCGTTCCAATCGCTTCAAAACTCCATAGACTCCCCCTGCTTCATGAAAATCAGTCAAGGTCAGGTCTGAGGCGGGCTTGAATTTAGCAAGGAGTGGCGTGGTTTTACTTAGATTATCAAAATCATCCATAATTAATTTAATATCCAATTCTGAAGCCAAGGCACACATATGGAGAACCATATTAGACGAACCGCCAATCGCTAAGGCTACTCGACAGGCATTTTCAATGGAAGTCGGGGTGATGATTTGTCGTGCATTAAGTCGGTTGGAAAGAAGCTGCATAATCAATTCACCAGTCTGATGAGCTAATTGTGAAAGAATTGGAGAAGTGGCGGTAATGGTGGCGCACCCTGGCAACGAGAGACCCAGTGCTTCTACAATGCAACTCATCGTAGCAGCAGTCCCCATCATATTACAGAGCCCATAGCTGCAACAAATCTGTGATTCAAAGAGATGAAATTCCTCCTCTGATAACAACCCTGCATTATATGCTCCAATTGCCTCTTTAATATCACTTGTAACGCAGACTTTATCTCCTAATTTCTTCGGCTCCATTATTCCTCCCGTAAGGAAGATTGTTGGAATATTGCAGCGTGCTGCGGCGAGTAGCATTCCAGGAATAATTTTATCGCAGGAGCAAAGCATAACCATTGCCTCTGCGGAATGTGCTTTGATCATTAATTCGACAGATGCTGCAATCACTTCTCGGGTGGGTAAAATATAATGCATACCTTCCCCTTGCGCAATTCCATCACATGCCGCAATAGTATTAAATTCTACAGGCATCCCTCCATCTTTCCGAATTCCAGTCTTTACCTGTTCGGATAATTGTCTTAAATGCACATGCCCTGGCGTATATTCACTCCAAGAATTCACTACTGCTACCAGCGGCTTTTCTAGGTCGTCATCCGTGAATCCAACCGCCTTATAAAGTGCTCTAGCATAGATTTTAGTTGGATCTAATGTTTTTTTCGTCCATTTATCCATATGATTAACCTTTAAATTATTTTCTGATTATAATGATTATTATATAAATGGAACCATTACTTATGAG
>CAYGYC010000191.1:0-8832 GCA_964353755.1 uncultured archaeon
ATTTTCAAGTTTGGGTTTTTTTGGCGATATTGCGCTTTCCCACTACAGCTGAAGGAGGCATCTCGCCTTATTTTAAATTCCGCTCTTGAAACTTTTTTCAGGAGTCTATTGCGAAACAGCTGTTTGCTCCCGAAGACGACTGGCTTCAATTTTAAGTTTGCCCATTTATTCATAAGGGAGGATAAACGCGAATATAACCCATATAAACGTCTGTCTTTCTCATCTTTTGCTTTTACTGCATTGATTTTATCTCGAATCACTTTAATTTTGGATTCCAGATAATTTCTACTTTTCTCCAGCCACGTTTCCTGCTGTTCCAAGCGGGTTTCATTTGCACTTAAAATAGTATTCGCGTAGGCATTATTGTGACACAGAGCCATCAATTTTTGTTGGATATTTTCATCGCCCTGAAACAATAATTTGTATCCGATCCGTCGTATCTTATTATAAATAGTGCAAATTGCATCTAATCCCTTTTCCTGTAAAGGAGAAGGAAACAGACGGAATTGAACGGTTTTTATCAACTTATTTTCCTCCTCAGTTCACAGTTAGTATTTCCCTAAATTCGCAATTCGCTATCTTTGAAACGGCGTCAACTATTTTGTACCTCTTTTATCAATCCAGTTATGCTCTTTGGAAATGGAGACTTATAATATTTCACCAATAACTTCAAGGATTCCTCAAATAAAAAGGTATGCAACGATAAATGCGCAAAATGACCCTTTGCGCGCAATAATTTCACCCATCTCTCCTTTTAACTACTCCCGAACAAATATTTTTCGCATCATGATACTAGGCAAACTTGTTATGGAAAGTACCAATAATATTAAATGTATTAATTAATTATTAAAAAGTGACTTGCAATCTTTAATTTTATTCAATCAATTATAAAAAACGATGAAAATGGAATCCCAACAAATTAAGCCCAAAAAAGCAAAGTATTACAAGCGTAAAGAGCTACCAGAAAAGAAGGATTTAAAAGCAAAATTAAACGCTGTCAGGAATAAATTAGGACAATTAGAAAAAAGGGAATTTTGGTATTCTCATTTACCTTGGCTAAAGTTTCTCCGTAAACCCAAGATTCGTTTTGTTGCGCCCCGAATTAGTGGGACCATGCCAATCCCCAATAGAACTCTTATGTTCGGTATTGCCCTTATTCTAGTGGGATTTAGTATCGCCTGTGGGGCATATGACATTGTGAGTAAATCGACTGGCCGGATCGCCGTAGGATACGATACTTCAGTCCAGCCCGCAAGACCTATCTTTTTTATGGATGGGATGCACGATCAGTTCTTGTTAGAAGGCATAATCGCATTTGCTATAATAATGTGCGGAATGATTGGATTCCTGTTCATCCATCAATCAACAAAACATTTCTACCGCCCTAAATATTCTTATATGTTGTTCGCCTTAGGGATCGGACTGCTCATTTTCTCCTTTTTCTCTATGACTTACATTATTATTGTAGAAAAGGGTGTCACAATGTACGGTCCAAAATTTTAGCGCCCCTTGATTAAAAACCTAAGTTCATTCTGGTTCTAGTCCTTAAGTAGACTTATTTGATTCCCACTCGATTAATGGAAAAATGAAAATTACCAAGGAACTTTTTTATAACCTAACTTATAGCCTAAGGTATTTGCCAAAATATGAATTAGAATGGTTACCAACAGGGCAAAAACAATGTACATCCACCATAATTGGAAAATGATGTAGGCTAAGAATATTGCACCTAAAAGAAAGTCAGTCTGGTCAATGACAGGTGCAGGAGCCCCTCGTTCTAAGTTAAATCTACGTTTTATAAAGGATCCGATCATATCTCCTAAAGGTGTCCCTACACATAAAAGTAAGACCCGTAGAAATCCAAGCCAAATGGGCGGACTAAAAAAAGCCTTTAAATAAGTCAAATCTGCTAATTCCATTGGATAAGAAGCCACTTGAACTTGTACAAAAGGCCAAATTATGAAGATAGAAATGATTGTTAAAAAAATCCCCACAATGAATCCCGTTGTTATTCCCCCTGCAGTGCCCTGCCATGTTTTTCCATCACCCAGTATTCGTTTTCCATCAATAAAATTCCGCCCTCCATCAATGGGAGTCCCATGGCGTCCAAAAATTACCATCGAGGCATTTGTAGCATAGGCCGGCGCAATATACAACAAACTTCCTGCAGCTATTAAAATCAAGTCCCACCAATTCCATGTACCAATTAACGGTGGAACAATAATAAATAATAATAGTCCGATTCCAAAAATAATACATAAAGCATAAGTTATTTTAATACCTCGCGGATTGATCGGTTTTTCCGGCGGTTCCTGCTTATTTTCACTCATATACGCCACCCAAAAAAATATGGATCTTCTCGACAATCTTTTTTTTCTATATTAAAATCTTTTTTTATTTCGGTAAAATGAATCTTATTTTAAAGCTTCTAGCCCTTCATCGGTAAGGCGAAAGGGGATAACGACCTTGTTAGGATTTGTGGGATGTCTTAAGATCGTAGCATTTCTAATACTCATCTGGCGATCTGGGAAAAATCCTAATTGAATCTCATAATCTGCCCAATAACTAAGAATATCTGCTGCAACTGGTTCGATTCCATTGGTATCATTGCCACTCTTTAAGTTACCCCGCACTTGATTCGTAATAAGCACAATCAGATCAAATTTTATAGCCAAATCTTTTAGAAATGCTAATTGTCGGTTCAAATTTTTGTGTAAAATGATGTTCTTAGCGCTTTTTTCAGTAACCGCACGGCGATACTGAGTGGTCATAGTATCAATTATTATCATTTTCGTTTTATTAGTCATGTATTTTTCTAGACTTTCTATCGTTTCCGATTGATTTGCAAAGGAGTCCGGTTCATAAACAAAAATGGACTGCGCGATTTCGGTAAAATTCACATTACAAATTTTTTTTAATCGCGTACTGGAGCAGGTGTGCTCATTATCTACCACTAACACTTTCCATCCATTTAATACACAATTTTTGGCACATTGCATCACAAAAGTCGACTTTCCCGTCCCACTTTCTCCATAAATATGAATTATGGATTTGGATGGAAGTCCATTTTCTAGTGCTACATCCAGCGTGCCGATTCCAGTCGAAATTTTTGCTTCCAAGATTTTCCCTGGCTAATTTTACATAAATTATTAAATTTCTTTATTAATAATTAATAAATAAAACTATTATTTGGATAGAATTAAAGTGGTGCAAAAAGAAATGGAGAGTCGAAAACAAGAATTAATTGCCCAATTGTGCAAGAAATATCCAGTTCAAAAGAAAAAAATTAAATTTGCGGTTGCTCCTGGGCGAGTGAATTTAATTGGGGAGCATACGGATTATAATATGGGATTTGTACTTCCGTTCGCGGTCGATAAAGATATGATGGTAGCTGCCGCGCCTAACCAAAGCCATGTCATAAATTTATTTTCATTAAATTTAAATAGTTCAATCCGGTTTTCGTTAGATAATTTACAATTTAAAGCGGAAGATGGGTGGGGCAATTATGTAAAAGGAATATGTTTTTATTTATTACAGGACGGCTATGAAATAGGTGGAATTGATGGAACTCTCCATGGAACGGTCCCTATTGGAAGTGGGCTGTCCTCCTCCGCAGCTCTCGAAGTAAGTATGGGCTATATTTTCCAATTATTATTTAATTTGGATATATCCCCTTTAGATCTAATCAAAATAGCTTATCGTGCTGAACGGGAGTATATGGGCGTTCAGTGTGGGATTATGGATCAGTTTGTGAGTGTTAGGGGGGTGAGAAATAGTGTGCTCTTCATCGATTGCAAGTCATTGGAATATGAAATTATTCAAATGCCTAACAAAGACATAAAGATCGTAGTATTGCATACCAATGTGAAACGCGCAGCAGGATCAGCTTTGAATCAGAGGAAAACGGAGTGCTTTGAAGCCGTAAAGATTTTTCAGAAATCTAATTCGGCGATAGAATCGCTGCGCGATGTTACCCCTGACTTTTTTGAAAAAAATAAAGGGCAACTCCCTCAAGTTCTCAGTAAAAGGGCTGAACATGTTATTTATGAAAATCAAAGAGTACTTGATGCAAAAGAAGCCCTGAAAAAAGGAGATTTAGAACAATTAGGCAAATTAATGCAAAAATCACACCAAAGTTTGGCTACTTTGTATGAGGTCAGTTGTAAAGAGTTGGACGCTATGGTAGAAATATCTAAAGAAGTTCCCGGTGTCATAGGTTGCCGAATGACAGGAGCTGGGTTAGGAGGCGCTGTGGTTAGCTTGGTCGAGAGTGACCAAGTCGATAATTTAATTAAACAGGTATCGCTTAAGTATCCAAAATTAACCAACAAAGAACCAATTATATATATCTGTAATATTTCGGATGGTGTGCGAAGACTGAAATAGAGGTAAGAATTTGATAGACTTTTTAGAAAAGCTCATTGATCAATATTTACAAAAGGGTGCAGAATTTATTGATTTACAGTATCAGCAGAATCATTACAATCATATTAATTTAGTAGATGGCAAGACTCGAAATATCTTGTCTGCCATTGACAAGGGAATTGGGATTAGAGTTTTTATCGATGGTGGTTGGGGATTTGCTTGTACAGATAAATTGGATACCGAATCAATTACTAAATCAATGGATTCCGCCTTTAAAATTGCGCAAATAACCGGTGAAAGGGCTAAGGTCAAATTCAAACTGATTGGACTATCCAGCCATAGAAAAAAAATTGCTTTCCCGGAAAAAAAGAAACTGTCCGACATTTCAATTGATGAAAAATTAAAATTAGCCATTTCACTTGATAAACAAGCCAAAGAATTCGATCAACGAATAGTTAATACTAATACAACCTATCTTGATTTTGTTGGGAATCAATTATTATTAAATTCTTATGAAACCCGCCTTGAGATGAAAGTGAATTATGTTAGAATTGCAGCCGCTAACTATGCTTTCGAAGCTGGGGTTCGACAAAGAGGCTTTGAAAGTATAGGAGGAACGGGTGGATTCGAGTTAGCCGAATCTGAAAAAGCCCTGAATCTAGGTAAGGATGCTTCAGAAAAAGCCATTAAACTATTAAAAGCAAAACCAGGGAAAGCGGGAAAATTTACTGTCATTATGGATCCTAGTCTTACTGGAGTGTTCACCCATGAAGCATTCGGTCATGCGAGTGAAGCAGATGCCGTTCTTTCAGGTGAATCTATTCTGGCAGATAAAATAGGTACTCAAGTAGGATTGGAAACTGTTACCATTATTGATGATCCAACCATCGTAGGCAATTTTGGGTATTATCCTTATGATAATGAAGGAACTCCCTCTCAAAAGAAAACCATCGTCGAAAAGGGAGTGCTAACAAATTTTCTCCATAATTTGGAAACCGCCAGTCGATTAAATATGGCACCGATGGGAAATGCGCGTTCCCAAAGCTATCGCTTCATTCCATTAGTACGGATGTCAAATATCTATTTAAAGCCGGGTTCATTGACCGTGGAAGAACTTTTAGAAGAAGTAAAAACTGGGCTCTTTTTAGAGGGCTGGATTTATGGTTACACAGACCCTGCCAAAGGATCTTTTACTTTTAAATGTAGACAGGCACACAGAATTGTAAATGGTGAACTTAAAGGGTTACTGCGCGATGTAGGCCTCTCCGGAATGACCCTTGAAATCCTTAATAATATAATTGGGATTGGAAGCGGTTTAGAATATTCAGATGGTTATTGTGGAAAAGGGGGCCAGAATGTGCCAGTTGGGGATGGAGGTTCGCACGTAGCAGTAAAAAATGTCGTTGTTGGAGGGTTAAAATAATTGGAATATCTAGAAGCTGGGAAGAAATGCCTGAAACTAGCTGAAAAAGAAGGCATGGATCATGCAGAAATTTACATTTCAAATGCACGTTCAATATCAGCCAAAATTGAAAAGGGATCCATAAAATTGGCTCAAAATTCATACGATCATGGTATTGGTATTCGAGTAGTTCAAAATGGGTCTATTGGATTCTCCTTTTCAACAGATTTTGAATGGGATTCCTTAGAGAATATGGTTATCACGGCAATAAAACTCAGTAGAACCGGACTTCCGGACCCTGACTTCCAAGATTTTCCTCACCCTTCCACCTATCCCAAGATCATTGGAATGTATGATCAAGAAATCTCTGCTATAGAAATAGAAACTGCATTGGACTATTGTTTAAGAACTGCAAATGCGGCAAATATCGATAGGAGAGTGGAAGCCATCAATGTAGATTTTGAATGCATTACTGGTGAAGACTATCTCCTCAATACAAATAATATAGAGGCTAGTTCAAAAGGAACAGGTATTCAAATTAGTGCAGAAATTACAGGCAAAGAAAATGAGGAAACAAGTTCCGGATTTGAATTTCAAGCATCTCGATTCTTAAAAGAAATTAATCCCGAAAAAGTGGGAGAATCTGCTGCTGAAATTGCATTAAAAAGTCTACATGCTAAAAATATTGAAACCGGCACTTATCCCATTATTTTACATCCCTTTGCTGCGGCTCATCTTTTTTCGAATGCCCTTGGAACTGCTCTTAATGCCGAATTTATTCAATATAAGCGGTCATATTTGACTAATATGAAAAACCAGGAAATAGCTGTTCAGAACCTCAACGTCATTGATAACGGAGTATTCATCAAAGAAAACGGCATTGCCGGATTAGCTACCTCCCCATTTGATGGGGAGGGGGTCCCACGCCAAGTGACCCCCCTTATTTCTAAAGGTATTATAAAAAATTATCTCTATGATACCTATACCGCTCAAAAGGACAAATGTGATAGTACTGGAAATGCATCCCGGTCTTCTTATCGGTCTATTCCCTCCATCGGACTAAGCAATTTACAGATTCTGGGAGAAAAGGGCGATTTGAATTCTTTCATATCAGAAATTGATAGAGGGGTGTTAATCTACACCACAATGGATCAACCTAATATCGCCACCGGTGATTTTTCAGGGCAAATTCATCTGGGATTTAAAATTGAAAATGGAGCCATAGCTCATCCCTTAAAAAAGGCTATGATAGGAGTTAATATGCTCGATTTCTTTAAACAAATTTATGCTATTGGCACAGATGACCGAGAAATCTATAATATCATCACTCCTTCTCTCTGCGTTGCTAAAGTTAAAATTGCAGGTGCAAAATGACCTCTTTTCAGTTCCATTTTAGGATCTTAATGCAGTCTCCTTACTTAAGATCTCTCTCCTCACCAAGTGAAATGGTTCAAGAGCTTTTATTAGCAGTCATCGAAAATGCATAAGATTTTCCCATGAAAGCACAATTTTTAAAAAGAAAAAAGAGTTTGTCAGCTTTATATACGCAGTCCCCTTGTTATCTGGATCATTGCCGTCAGAGCACTTCGGGGTTCTCCTTGAGGACTCACATATGCTATGATTGCCCCTGTTCCAATTTTTAATCCTACAATATGTCCCTGCCCTTGCACATTTGTTCCAATTAATCTCTCAGGAACTGCTTCTAAGATGAGATATTTTATGCCTTGAATACTTAGACTTCCGCCTCCTTGCCAGACACTTAAAATCCCGGGTATATCATTTGAAAGATCCCAATTCTCCGTTTGCATCAATATTGCCCCCGTCGCATTAATTGCCGTTACCGCGACGATTGAAGGATCTAACTGCATTATTTGTTGAATTGTAGTTCCTAAATCTGCTGCCATTTTTAATCCATCCAATTTCATTCTTTTTATTAATCAAAATTTATAATTCTTTGAAAATTTATACCTTCCTCCAATAAAAAAGAAAAATAATCTAATGAAAAATATCATATTAAAGAAAAAAATCTATTGAGGCTTTTCAAAAAGGGAATGGAAATGTTCTTGGAAGGGCGAATGGCGCATTCACCCTTGTTTTTATTTGTTGTTCATTCCCTCATCCCTTTCCCCCTTTTAGGTTATACGAGTGCGCCTGCGGAACTTCCGGGAGCTTTTTCTAATAGATTTCTCAGCTGAATTTGCGCAAACCGAGTTATTAAGTCATCAAATTTTACTTTATTTGCCGGGTGTGCTTTACCATTATCCCCTTATAGAAGATTTTATATCTCTTCAAATTCAAAATTAGAAGAGATATAAGGTTATATCTCTTCAAATTCAAAATTAGAAGAGATATAAGATTATAGACAAAAGTTAGAAGAGATTTGACAGATACTATGAAAGTTAGGGGATTTTCTTAAAAATGAGTGAAACCACAAAGTGCGCGATCTTATTAGAAATTTCGAGTGGCGCTGCACAACGTTTACCCTTTACTCCAGAAAGTTTAAAGGATGATAATATTGTAGCCATTATGGATGAAATCCACGAAGTAATATGGTTATGGATGGGTAAAAATACTGGGTTGGTAATGCGAAGAGGGTCTATGCGCGCAGCCAGGAGTTTAAAAGCATATGGTCATGAGATGGGTCCATCACTGGTGGGACGCAAATTAAAAGATGTAATCCCGCTGGATGGTTCGAAAATTGAATCGGATCCCGCTGAAAAAGAACAGTTTGATAAAGTTCTTTCGCTTTTCACGCGCGAACACACCATTAAGGCAGATGTTCTAGCCGAGTTTAAAATATTAGCGGCTGTTGAACAACGAACCTATTATGGACTTAGTAAATCTCAGCGTGATGACCTCGTACAAGCTGCTATTGCCAGCCCCTCGGCTGGTGATGATGCTCGCCATATTGAAGAAATCGTAGGTGAATTTCGTCCATCGGTTCCAGAAAAATCATCCACTGCTACTGTCATTCCTAAAATTGCCCCCAAACCGGTGGTGGTCCCTCCGACCCCCAAACCGGTGGTGGTCCCTCCGACCCCCAAACCGGTGGTGGTCCCTCCGAC